>NZ_JAKEDR010000135.1 GCF_023653455.1 Paraclostridium ghonii | reverse complement strand
ATATTATATCTTATATCAATTCTTACAATAATTTTTAATAAGTGTAAACAAATTTTCAATTAAATAAATTTAACTCAGTTAAGGTAGTTTTTTGAGAAGTTTTTAACGTAGTATATAGTCAATAATAACTTTAATTAATCTATATTTAAACAAAACAAAAGGAGTAAGGATATATTTTAGCTACATTTCAAGCATCTTTACAGCTTACGTAGTAAAATATACCTTTACTCCTTCCATATTTAATATTTATATTTTAGATAAGCTTAAAATTAAAGCTTTTACATATGTTTTATGATTGTAGTAACCTAATGATTAAACTTTTTTATTTTCTTCTAAAAACAATATTCCTTTTTCTGTTATTATTGAACCCCCTCGTCCAGCTAAAACTTTTACAAATCCAAACTCTTGAAGTTCTAATAAAACACTTCTGATTTGCTGTTCTGTTAAAAATATTTTTTCTTTTAAAGCATATTCATATAGTTTTCTTCTTCCAATTCTCTGCTGAAGTAAATATGATTCATTTATTTTATCTAATATAAATATATAATCTTTTAAATCTCTTTTAAAATTAGGTATATTTTTTATATTTTTTTTCTTTAACGCTTCTAGGCAATAATCTTTCGATTCTATTGATTCTAGCATGTATTCAGGTAAATCTAATACATCTATTGTATCTTTATCTAAATAAGAGAAATATTCTACTAAGTTTCTTAACTCTCTTATATTACCTTCCCATTTATATGATTTAAAAATTTTTATAACGTCATCTGAAAGATCAAAATTTACATCAAGGTTTTTCTTAAAAGATTCAAAAACTAAAAATATATCTTCCTTACGATCTCTCAAAGGACTAATTTTTAATGGTAGTACATTTAATCTATAAAATAAATCTTTTCTAAATTTATTCTCGCATATTAATTTTTTTAAGTCTCTATTAGTTGCTGCTATAATTCTTATATCTACGTCTATGACCTTATCTGAACCAACTCTTCTAATTTGTTTTTCTTGTATTACCCTAAGAAGAGTTGCTTGTGAGTTTAAATCCATTTCTCCTATCTCATCTAAAAATATAGTTCCTTTATTAGCTACTTCAAATAATCCAATCTTTCCACCTTTTCTAGCTCCTGTAAAAGCTCCTTCTTCATATCCAAATAGCTCACTTTGTAGTAAACCTTCTTGGAAAGTACTACAATTTACGGCTACGAATGGACCTTGGCTTCGTCTTGAAGCACTATGTATAGATTGTGCAAATAACTCTTTGCCTGTTCCACTTTCACCTATTATTAGGATTGATGAATCTGATTGGGACATTTTATATGCAATTTTTTTTGTACTTTTTATAGATTCGCTGCCACCAATTATATCATCAAAGTTATATTTGCTTATATTCCCTGAGCTCATTAACTGAGCTCTCAACTTCGCTTGCTTTTTTTCAGTTTGATGAAATTTTGAAACTTTTATTATAAATCCATTAAAAACGCTTATATGTGTATATTTAACCTCCACATTTATATCTATATTATTTACTTTAATAAGCTTTTGAAAATAAGATACTTCTTTATTTATTATTTGATCAAAATCCAATGTTTTTATATAATCACCTATATGTTTTCCTATCATCTCATTCTCATTAATAGATAGCATTTCTCGTGCTACATGACTATAAAATTGCACTATTCCATCATTCCCAACACCTATAATACCATCATCTATTGCATATAATAAAAAGTCAAATTGATTTTCTAATTTAGTTTGTGTAATTAAAAGTTTTTCTGTTATATAGCTCATTGGAACAATTTTATCCATAAATTTTTTTACTAAATCTTCTTTTATAAGATGTTCTAAATTTAATTTCATAGCAATATCAACTATACAACTTAAATCAATTATTCTATATTCTAAATCTATAATCTTGCAATCTTTGGCTTTTATTTTCAGTTTTTCTCCCGGAGTTAAAACTATAGAATTTGGAGGAATACTCTTAATCTCCGGATAACATGGTATAAGATTTGGTATATCTATTCCTAACCTATATATAATTCCTATTGTTTCTAGTGCCATACTTTTAGATAAATTATAAACAAATATATTTTCTCTTTTATCTATGTTGCATATCTTTTCAAAGCTAGATTTTTCAAAAGTTAAGTTTGGTATAATTATCTGATTTTGTGAAGTGCACATTTTAGAAATTTCTTCATACTTTAAATTTACAGAGAGAAGAATTAGTTTTTCTTCAAAAAAAGTAAACCCGCCTTCTTCAAAAGAATACAGGTTTATTTTTATACTATCCCCTAAAAAGTACCTTATTTGACTTTCATATATTTCTCCTGCATCTTTTTTCAATGTTACTATAGCTAATTCTCTTTTTTTCATTTTTATCCCTCTTATCTAATGACCTGTAATATTATTAAATAAATTATATCAATATCATATATAAATTGCAAAATAGAAAAAGAAAGATAATAATTTAGGTTATCTTTCTTTCTATATATTATCTGTAACCATCTATTTTCTCTATATCTACAAATGTTTCATTATATGTTACTTGTCCCCCCATATCTGAAATACCACTATATGTTAAAACATTTGGATTTCCTTGTTTTTCCCACCATCCAGCATAAATAAGAATTGTATCATCTAAAATTCCATTATTTATTTTTACTTGAACTTTTATATGTCTATTTTTTCTAACTAATTTTACAATATCATTATCTTTAATGTTTTCTCTACGTGATACTTTCTTATTAATATATGCTTTTGCTATTTCATCTTTGTCCATCATATGCTGACTAGCAATACTATCTCTATAATGGTTAGTTAATAATCTATACTTATTTTTTTTATAAGATTTAATGTAAATTGGAATAGGTGTTAATCCGTCTAATAGTGCATTTTCTGAATATAACTCAAATTTTTTAGATGGAGTTTCAAATTCTTTCTCTTTCCAAGCTATAGAATTATGTATTGTAAAATAATTATTTTTTATTTTATTTAAGCTTATATTTTTATCAAATTTTTTTAACGGTTCTATTACATGTGATAAATATTCTGACTTAGATACCATAGGATAATTTTTTATATCTAAAATTTTTGCTATTTCTCTAAAGAAGTAATATTCATCCATCAATATATGTTTTGGATTTACTGTTTTTTCATTATAAGCTATGTATGGATTTGCCATAGATGAATATAATAAGTCTTCACTTTCTAAAGTGTTTGTACAAGGAATAAATAAATCACACTCTTTAGCAGTATCCGTCATAAACATGTCAAAGCATACTTTAAACTCTATATTTTTAAGAGATTCTTTTATATTACACACATCTGCTAATTGATTTAAAAAATTACTCTTTGTTATAACTGCCATTTTTATAGGAATATCACTCTTAATAGAATCTTTTATAAAATTACTAATATGGCTAGTATAAAAAAATCTATTTTCACAATAATCCTTGCTATTAAAAGGATCTGTATTTAAAATTGAATAATATCCTTTATTTGCATAATTAATACCTCCGCCAGCAAATCCTATTTGCCCAGTTATTGCCCCTAAAGCATCTATAGCCCTTATATTATTTCCACCATTTTTATACCTTTGTATTCCATATCCTATATGTATAGAAGAGTATTTGTCTGTATATAAATCTACGAGCTTATTGACAGTTTCTTTTTTTAATCCACACTCATTTAATAATTCATCTATATCTAAAGTATTTATATATTCCTTATATATATCAAATCCTAACACATGTTTATTTATATATTTTTTATCGTACAAATCTTTATCTATAATAATCTTTGTCATAGCCATTGCTAACGCTCCATCAGCACTTGGATTTATTTTTATATGCATATCAGCAATTTTAGCTGTATCTGTATATATTGGATCTATAACAACTATTTTAATACCTTTTTCTTTTGCTTTTTTTATCATTTGAAATGTTTTAATGCTTGTATGTGCAGGGTTTTTACCCCATATAAAAATACTTTTACTATTTAACATATCTTCTAATGAATTGCTTATTGACGTTCCATAATTGTATTCTTGTGCTTTTATTCCTGCACTCCAACAGGGGCCTCCCTTACTTTTAGTTACCCCCCCATAAAAATTAAAAAATATATCTCCTATATCTTTTAATATTGAAATACTTCCATATTGGGTATAATACAATATGGATTTTGATGAATAATTATCTTTATAAAACTTTAGTTTTTCAGAAATTATGTCTAAAGCTTCTTCAAAGCTAATTTCACTCCAATTCCCATTTATTTTTATCAATGGATTATATATTCGATCTGGGTGTTTTAGTCTTTTTAAATGCGACCTTCCCTTACTACATATAAATCCTTTTGTAGTCGGATGTTTTTTGTCACCTTCTATTTTTATAACTTCTTTGTTTTCTACATATACGTTAAACTTACAACGATCAAGACAATCTAGAGTACATCCATGACTTAAAATTTTCATCAATTCCCTCCATATATTATTATTATTTTTTAACACATAATATTTACTTTATAGATAATAATATAAACATCTGTATGCATAATCAATACATACTATATAAATTTGTAAAATTCTTAGCATAAAAACTATATATATGATATAATCTTAAACAATTTAACTAAATATACATAATTTTATGAGGTGATAATATGGAGTTTGTAAGAATTCAATCTGAGAACAATAAATATTGGAATGAAATAATGAATATGTATGCTACTAGCTTTCCAATATTTGAGCAACGTACTTTAAATGATCAAATTTCAGCTTTACAAGATGATAAATATTACTGTATGGCAATTTGTGAATCTAATTCACTAATTGGTTTGATATTTTACTGGGATTTAAGTGAATATGTATATATAGAACATTTTGCAATATCTCCAAATTTAAGAGGTAAAAGCTATGGATCTAAAGTTATAAAAGAGTTTTGTAAAAATAATGAAAATATAATATTGGAAATAGATCCTCCTTCAGATGATATATCTATAAAAAGATTAAGATTTTATTCTAAACTAGGCTTTAAATTACAAGATTTTGATTATATACATCCATCTTTCAGAAAGGATACATCTGCTCATACATTAAAAATTATGACTTATACTAATGATATAACTAAAGATGAATTTGATAATTTCAGTAAATTTTTAAATGATAAAATCATGAAGTATTCAGAAATCTAATAAAAAGGTACATTTTATGTACCTTTTCTATTTTTGTGTTAATCTATCAATTATACTTACTAAGTTAGCAATCTCTGGTTTAGTTATTTGTTCATCTGCACCTATTGATTTGCCTTTTATTCTCATTTCTTCACTTATTAATGAAGAGAATAGTATTAAAGGTATTTCTTTAAGTACGCTATCATCTTTAACAAGTTTTGTTAATCTATGTCCATCCATTAATGGCATCTCAATATCTGTAACTATGCACGAAACATGATTTTTAACTGGCTCACCACAAGATTTTACTTCTTCTAGATATTCCCATGCTTCTTGTCCATTATCAACTTTTATTGTGTTTACATAGCCTGCCTTATGTAAACACTCTACTATCATTTTAGAAAGTAGCATTGAATCTTCTACTATTAAAATGGTTTTATCATTTTCTTTACGTTTACCTAGCCTATCTATTTCATCATATTGAATACTTGACTCAGGGCTTATTTCTGCAATAATTTTTTCAAAGTCTAAAATAGTTATAAGCCTATCTTTGTATTCTGCTATTCCTGTAGAAACACCTTCATCCCCACCATAAATTACTTTATCAGGTTTTTTTATATCTTGCCATGAAACTCTAGCAATTCCTACAACTGATTCAACATGAAAAGCAAAGTTTAACTTATTAAAGTGAGTAACGATAAATATATCATTATTTTTATTTTCTGTTTTAGGTAAATTTAAATATCTCCCTAAATCTATAACTGTTATAATTTCATTTCTAGGCTTAAATATCCCCTCTACCAAGTCATGTGAATTAGGCATTTTTTTTACTGGTTGGGCAATCATAATCTCTCTTACTTTTGCTACATTTATCCCAAATAATTCACCTGCAATAGTAAACTCCATAATTTCAAGTTCATTTGTCCCCGATTCTAAAAGAATTTTTGTTTTGCTAGTATTCTCTGAAAATCCCATAACTACCTCCCATTTTTTATTTTTAACTTTAAAATATACTTTTTATATATACGGAAACTTTTGTCAAACCTAGAGATACGGATTTCTCTATATTTGTGCATATGTTAATTAAATTTTTGCATTTTGTGGATATTTCAAAAACTTTTTTTTACTTTGCCTGTTGATAAATCTTCATATAAATTTCAAAATACATATTATAATTACTATAATTATTAATATGCCAGTTAAATTATCTACTATAGATGAAGTATTTAAATAAACATATGGATTTATCCAAAATAATTTATTTTTTTCTTTTCTAATTTCTATTTCTAGATTTTTTATGTAAAACATGTTTAATTTAAATTCTAAACTAGAAATTATTCCATTTTTAAATAAACTTTCTATATCTTTTATCTTATTAAAAATCATTTGTTGTCTGTCTTCATTCGTTGGACAATTTTTCATTTCATTTTTAAAAAATTTATTTTCTTTTATTAACTCCGTTATTAATTGCTTTATATTTGGAAATTTTTCGTCTAATAATTTTTCTTCTTTTAAAGTTAATTTTTCTCCGGTTAATATCTTTTTTAATATAATATCTATTTTTTGATTTTGTAATTTAATTTTATTCGAAAAATTTTCAACATCTTTTATGGCAGCTAATTTTATTTTCACTTCAAGTTCTGAAAATAATCCTTTCTTACCCATAGTTTTTATATTATCTATTGACTTAGATATTAAATCATTTATTTCTTCATCTGAGTTACAATTTTTTATTAAACTTTTTAATTCTTTTGCATCTTCTTTTGCATCTTGTGCTAACTTCTTTATATTTGGGTACTTATTAGTTATAAATTCTTCCTCGTATGAATCCAATTTTTCTTCAGTTATTATTTTTATAGCTATTGAACTAGCTTTTTCTATTTCTGCTTTAATTCTATTTATAAATAATTCAGTTTTTTCATTTGAAGTTTTAACTTCTCTTTTAATTAATTCTTTGTTATTTATAAGTATCTTTGTATTAATTCTTGTATTATAGGAATTTTTATTTATATTATTAATCATTAATTACACTCCTCAATATGTTGTTAATTATAAACATATTACTTATATACGGCTTAAATTAATTATACGTAAACGTAAAAAAATAACTGAACTTAATCAAAGTACAGTTATTTTTTATTTAAACTTATGTAAAATTATATTTCAAGGTCTTCAGTGTCAAATAACATTTTTCCATCGAAATATTTTTCTTTTTTATCTTGATTATTTTTTAGTTTAAACTGACCTATAAGATCTTTTAACATATTAGCTTGGCTTGATAGTTCTTCACTCGCTGCAGCACTTTCTTCTGAAGTTGCTGAGTTAGTTTGAACTACTACTGATATTTGTTCCATACCAGTGTTTACCTGATTTATATGTTGAGCTTGCTCATTACTTGCATCTGCAATTTCTTGTATAACCTCTGATGAAGTCTTAGCTCCATTGACAACTTCTTCAAGAGATTTTGCTGTTTCTGATACTATCTTTGTACCATTTTCTATTGCTAAAATTGATTTTTCTATTAACTCAGCAGTATCTTTTGCACTTTGGGCAGATTTCTCAGCAAGATTTCTAACTTCATCTGCAACAACTGCAAATCCTTTACCAGCTTCTCCTGCACGTGCCGCTTCTACAGCTGCATTTAGAGCTAGTATATTTGTTTGGAATGCTATATCATCGATATTTTTGATTATATCTCCAATTCTATTTGAAGTATTGCATATTTCGTCCATTGCAGTAATCATTTCCTGCATTTGTTTTTTACCTTTATCTGTTGCGACACTTGATTTATTTGAAATAGACTTAGCTCTATCTGCATTTTTAGCTGTTTGTTTAATTTGCTCTGATACCTCATCTATAGTTGCTGAAAGTTCCTGAATTGAGCTAGCTTGCTCCGTAGCCCCCTGAGAAAGAACTTGAGCTCCTTCAGATAATTGTATTGAGCTAATTGCAACTTGTTCTCCTGCTGTACTTATTTGATCTAAAGTAATATTTAAACTGTCAATAATTTTATTTATAGCTGTCAACAGAGGTTCAAAGTCATTTGTAAATAAGTAATTCAATTTTTCATCATTTGTATCTATATCTAAATTTCCATTACTTATTTCGGTTAATATATAAATTAGTATACTCATCATTTCACTAAGATCAGTAACTATATTATTTGTAGCACTAGATAATAGACCAATTTCATTTTTTTCATTTATTTCTGGTGTTTTTGAATTTAAATCGCCTTCTGCTAGTTTTTTAAGTCTTTCACTGCAATATTTTAATGGATTTCCTATCTTACTGGCAAACTTTATAGCTGCTATAAATGCTACTATAGTAAATACTGTTGCTAATCCAATAGTTGTTCCAATTGAAGTATATACTGGTCCAAGAAAATCTCCTTTATTAGTCATTATACCGATCCCCCAACCATCAGTATTTTCAACTGGAGCATATGCTAGTATCCACTTTTCTCCTTTCAGCTCTACATCCATTTTCCCAGATTTTCCTGATATAAGATTTTTATCTGCTTCAGCAAAAGGCTTAGCTGATGGATTTGTTTTAGCTTCTTTTATAGAATTTTGAACAGCTACAAGACTTTCATCCTTGTGAGCAATTGTAGTTCCTTTACTGTCTATCAAATAAGAATAGCTATTTTTACTTATTTTTATATTATTAGCGATATCATTTAAAAAGTTTTTATCTACGTCAAAAGTTACTATCCCTACAACCTTACTTCCTTGTATTCCATTTTCCCAAATAGGAGCTGAAACTACAAGTGTTAGATCTCCCGTTACTTTACTTACAACAGGACTACTCATATACGCATCCCCTTGCATAGATATTTTAAAGTAATCTCTAGATGAATAATCTTTTCCACTAAAAATATCCTTTCCATCTGCATATATAATTTGTCCTAATGTTAAACCTGTAAGCTTTTCTTGTCTTGTAATAATATTTTGCTTTTCCTCTACACTTACCTTAGGGTCTGAAAGTTCTTTTATTATTCCAGTTTCTATTGTAACATCTTTAAGATTTTTTATCTTTTGAGATGCTGTTTGAGATGCTTGCTCAGTAATTTCTTCAGCTGAATTTGATAAAATCGTATTAGAGGCTTTATAGTTTAAATAACTTGTAATTGATCCTAACAATAAGCAACAAACTACTACTACACCTACAATTATAAAAGTCAGTTGAGTCTTTATGCTCTTATTTTTATAATTCATATTCGCCATTATTTTTGATTTCATTATTCTATTCCTCCTTTTTAAGTTTAGTAAAATCTAATCTATAATGGTAAAACCCAATATCCCCCCATTTACAACCATTCTCTACTTAAAATGCTCTACTTATAATATTACGAACCTTTTTTGCTTTTCTTTAATAATAAATTATATAAATTTTAATTATTTCTTTACTTGTTAAATTTTTTGACATATTTCATAC
>NZ_JAKEDR010000134.1 GCF_023653455.1 Paraclostridium ghonii | reverse complement strand
ATTTTCTATAAAATAATTAACTAATACGTTTATATCATCAATTCTATCTCTTAAAGGTATAGTTTTTATATTCATTACACTTAACCTGTAATATAAGTCTTCCCTAAAGTTTTTCTTAGTAATTTCATTTTTTAATATTCTATTAGTAGCTCCAATAACTCTTACATCTAATTGTTTTTCGTATGTCCCCCCAAGTCTAGTTACTTTTCCATTATCTAAAACTCTAAGTAGTTTACTTTGAATATCTAATGATAATTCTCCTATTTCGTCTAAAAATATGCTTCCTCCATCAGCTAATTCAAATTTTCCTGGATGCCCTTCTTTTGCAGCTCCTGTAAATGCACCTTTTTCATATCCAAAAAGTTCACTTTCTACTAAATCTCTTGGTATAGATGCGCAATTTATAGCTACAAAAGGTCCATTTTTTCTTTCACTAAAATTGTGTATAGATTGAGCAATTAATTCCTTTCCCGTTCCACTTTCCCCTTCTATTAAAATATTACAGTCTGTTTTTGAAATCTTTTTTGCAAAAGATATCATATTTTCCATTTTTTCATTTTCAGTTATTATGTTTTCAAATTTATATTGAGCTTTATATCCAACTACTTTGTTTACCAATTTATGTACTTTTTTTACCTCATTAAAAGTTATTACAAAACCTGTACTTTTTCCATTTATATTTAATGTTGTTATACTTAATACACACTTTATTCTATTAGATTTAATATTAAAATCACATTCTACATTATTTATTTTTTTATTTTTATTTAAAAGTTCATAAAAATCTATATCATTTAATATTTTTTCAATATTTATCTTCATAATTTCATCCAAAGATATATTTAATATTTTCAAAGCTTTTTCATTTACTTTTTTTACACTTAAATCTTCATTAACTACAATCATACCTTCTGATATGGATTCAAATGTTACATTCAATAGTTTATATGAAAGAGTTAGTGCTAATTGGTTTTGAATTGATTTAGCTGCAGCTGTTACAATCCCTAAGGTGTGAGAATGTGCATCATAATAATTCCCTGCCATATTTATACAACCTATTAAGTTTTCATCTTCATCATAAATTGGAGATGCAGAACAAGTCCAAGAATGTTGCTTTTTACCATAATGCTCTGCCCCTATAGTTTGAATAGGCTTATTAAGATGTAGTGCAGTTCCTATCGCATTTGTACCTACTATATTTTCTGTCCATAGCTCACCTTTTAAAAAGTTTAATTCAGTAGCTCTATCCATTATTTCTTTATCGCCTACTACTTGAATAATATATCCTTCTCTATCTGCTAGTATAATTGCAAACCCTGAATCACAAACCATACTATATATTCCTTCCATAATTGGCTTAGACACAGAAATAAGTTCTCTGTTTTTTTCTATTAATTCTTTAACATTATTATGCTTTACACTTCCACTTCCGTTATTGTAATCAACTCCATATGATTTACACCTTATCCAAGAATCTCTTATATCTTTCCTAACACTTAAATCAACTTCATCTGTTTTAATAAATTTTTCCCATGCATTTTTAATAAAGTTTATATAGTCTGCCATATACATAACTCCAATACCTATATATTTATCTAAAGATATTTATTTCAAACTTAATATTCTAGAAATTCTTTCAATTTATTAAATTCTATTATATATTTTTCCTTTACTAATTTAACTATATTGCGAGCTGTTGTTTCATCTAATTTTTTACCCATTATATATTTCAATTCCTTCCTTTAATATATTGTCTATTAATTCGACTTTCGTTAGCTCATTAAAATTTAGTATATCAAAACTCAAAGGTGTATTTAATTCATCTACATCCATACTTACTTTTGCCAATATTAAATGAGTTATACTTTTACCAAATAAACATATCTCTACATCTGAGTTAACTCTATAATCATCTCTTGCTCTTGATTCAAATAATACTACTTTCTCTATTTCTTCATACTCAGAAAATATATTTTCTAATTCAAGTTTTAACTTTTCACTTATCATTTTATCACCATTCCATCTATTATCTATAATATAATTTTATTATAATTCTTCAAATAGAAAGTGTCCACTCTTACATACAATTAGAGAAAGTAAAGAGGGATGGATATTATATTTTAGACACATTTCAAGCTTTTTTCTAGCTTGTGTGCCAAAACTTCCTTGCCCCTTTCACCAAACATAAAGAAGGAGCAATATATGTTTTAGCTACATTTCAAGCTTCTTTCCAGCTTGTGTAGCAAAACATATATTGCTCCTTTTAAAATTACCTATGATATAGACTTAGAATAATCTTTTGAATCTTCGTCTTCAACAAGTCTGCTTAACTTTTTATCAAATGTAAATAAAAGTGCAGCAGCAACAAATAATATAACTGGTATAACAGTATATACAGTTATCATATCAAATTTTAAAGTAAAGTCATACAAGTATCCATAACTTTTACCAGCAAGGAAAGTTGCAAAAGTCCAAACTCCCATTAAAACTGCTAACACGCTCTTAGGCGCATACTTACTTACAAATGAGTTTCCAAGTGGTGAGAAGAACATCTCTCCCATACTTAATAAAACCCCAAATGCAATTATCCAAGTTATACTAGCTTTAACTGTCTCAGGAGCTCCTATTCCTCTTGTCAATTCTGCTCCAACTAACATGAAAAATGATAATCCTAAGAATATAAATCCTAATCCAGTTTTCTTGAATAAACTCATATCCCCTTGAGGTCTCTTTGAAAGCTTTAACCATAAAGCTGCAAATATAGGTCCTAAAGCTATACAAGCTAATGCATTTAATGAATCAAACCAAGCTAAAGGAACTTCAAACCCTCCAACATTCATATTAACAAATACTGCTCCATAATCATAAACTGCAAGATAAGTTAAATACCAGAATACCCAGAATAATACTGAGAAAGCAGATACTAAAACTATAGCCCAAATTCTCTTTTTATCAGTACGAGTTAAAGGTGTGTTGTCTTTAACTTCAACCTTTTCAGAAACAATACCTTCTTTAAAAGGTCTCTTTCCTGCATCTCCTAAAAATCTCCATCCAAATATAAACCATAATCCACCTATAACACATATAATTGCTGCAAGTAGGAAACATTGAGAGAATCCTAATACCCCATTTTTAGCAAATGTATTAAGGTATAAAAACCCAACTACTGTAGTTCCTACAAAAGAACCTATATTAACAAAAGAATATTGTACAGAGAATGCTGAATCTAGATCTTCCTTATCATCAAATAATTGACCATTTACAGCCGAAACATTCCCTTTGAAAAACGCTGTCCCAATAGCTACTAAAATAATCATTATACTCACCATCGAAGTTGATGTAGCTATTGACCCTACATAATATCCTGCTCCCATAATAAACATACCTAACGGTATCGTATATCTAGCACCTATCCATCTATCAGAGATATACCCCCCAATTATAGGTGAAAGATAAGTAAAAGCTACAAGATTAGCTTGCATCATAGCTGCTTGGCCTTTTTCTATTCCTAAACCACCACTTACAATAGCAGTAGTTAAAAATATATAAATTAGGAATTTTGAAGAATAATAGGCTGCTCTTTCAAATGAGAACGTAGTTGCACAAATATAAAACCCCATTGGAAATTTGTTTTTTTCCTTTATCACTGTACTCATAATTTCACTGTCCCTTCTTAAGTATAATATAATTGATGATAAATTAAGATAATTACGCATGTTATTGTTTTTCTAATTTTCAGATTCAAGGTTAACGTTTTCATTTAAAAATATATTTTTAATATTTAAGGTGTCTCCTTAATCTAATTAAACAAAATCCCTCGCATTTATCTTAGTGACTAAATATTATCATATCCGACATCATTCTACAACACATTAAATCAATAATTAATTGTTAATTAATTATTGATTTTTGTTTTTATTACTATTTTTACCATATATTAGAATATTATTGTTAATTTTTTCAATTTACAACAATTTTAAAAGGCAAAATTTCCTCGGAAATATGATATTTTGAAAATTAATATAGATTTTGTTACTTGACATTTATATCATAAAATGACTACGATAATAGTAAATACTATTTTCTAAGGGGGCTTTTAAATGTTTGGAGCTGAAATTGGAATTAGAGCTATTCTAGGTTTACTATTTATAGCTTATGGGCTTCTAGTAGCTGGGATAGAAAAGTATAAAGGACTTCCATTCTTTTATTCTAAAGACCAGGTAAACGGTTCCATAAATGGATTTATATGTTTGGTAGTAGGGGTATTATTATTGTGGACTAATCTAAAACAAGGTATAATTTGCACCGTTATATCTATAATTTTATATGCTATAGTAAAGTTTGTAGTAGGTAAAGTAGTTGAAAACAAAATAAATAAACAAGAAAAAGATAAAAGCAAAATGTAAAATCTTCTAGATAAATTATACTTAACAAGGGCTCATTATTAATATATCTAAATATTAATAATG
Source organism: Paraclostridium ghonii (assembly GCF_023653455.1). Classification (GTDB taxonomy): domain Bacteria; phylum Bacillota; class Clostridia; order Peptostreptococcales; family Peptostreptococcaceae; genus Paraclostridium; species Paraclostridium ghonii. The sequence continues at coordinate 5,148 of NZ_JAKEDR010000134.1, read as the reverse complement.
AGCCCTTTTATTTGACTTAATTTAAATAAATTTAATAAAGCTTTATAAACACTTCAATTTATCATTTCTTAATGCATATAATAAATTATCTACCATAAAAATTATCTATAAATAAGGATGTGTTAAATATGTTTGCTAAATTGATAGGTGTAAGGTTAGTTATAGGTATATGCTTTATAGCTTATGGACTTTTATTATCTGCACTTGAAAAATATGATGGTTTGCCTTTTTTTAATATTAAACTCAAAGGAAATAGTTATATAAATGGATTTATTTGTATGGTAGCTGGTATATTGATTTGTTCAACTAGTTTTATAAGTTTTATAATTTCAACTATAGCTTCAATAGTTTTACTACTTATTGAATGTTATTTTATAAATAAACTTTCAACAAATAAACTTCCACCTGAAGATACAGATTCTAACAATTCATAACCTAATTTTAAAAATAGATATCTAGTATATTACAGCTACATTTCAACCATACTTTCAGCTTATGTATCAATACATTATGATATGTATTAATTTAATTTTATTCCCACTAACTATCTAAACTAAGAGGTAGTAATATTATGTTTTAGCCACATTCCAAGCATCTTTTCAGCTTGTGTAGCGAAATATATTGTTGTTCTGACCCTTAGAATTTCATCTCTTATTTACAATTAGAGGGAGTGAGCTTATATTTTAGCCACATTTCAAGCATCCTTTCAGCTTGTGTGGCAAAATATAAGCTCACTCCCTCGTACCCACTAAGTTATAAAGATATCACCATATTTATAAGCTTATTATTTCTACTTATAAACTCATCTAATTCTTTTGCATCTAACTCTTTATTAGCAAGTAAAGCAACATCTACAATTTGATTACATATTAATTCTAATTGCTCTTTCTTATTTTCATCACCTTTTAAAGATAATAACTTTTTAATTATAGGACTATTATCATTTATAACTAAAGTTTTTTCCTCTTCAAAATTCATTCCAAGATCCATACCTGCAAACTGCGATTTCATCTCAGCCATTCTTCTAGATTGTTCTGATACTAATATTATAGCTGTAGTATCTTCGCTTTTTAAACTTTCTACAGAATAAGCCTTTACTTTATCTTTAACATTTTCTTTAAATAAAATTTCTATTTCTGTCTTATTTTCTTTATTTTCATCATCGTTTTTATCTTTTAAAACGTCTGATAAATCTGCATCTATTCTATTAAATGTAGTTCCTTGATTTTTAAATTCTATAAATGATATAAAGTGATTATCTATACTTGAGTCTAATATAACTGCATCTAAATCATAATCTTTAAATAGTTTAATATATTGAGATTGTTGCTCCTCATCACTTACATAGAAAACTTTATTTTCATGTTTTTCTCTACATTTTTCCAAATAATCATTAAGTGTAATATATTCTGAATTTATATCTTTAAATAATATGCAGTCTTTTATCTTATCGTAAAATCCTTCGTCTTTTAAGCATCCAAACTTAATAAACACTTGTATATCATCCCAGAATTTTTCATAATTTTCTCTTTCATTTTTATAAAGAGATTTTAATTTATCTGCAACTTTCTTAACTATATGTTTAGATATCTTGCTTACATCTTTATCATTTTGTAAGAAACTTCTAGATACATTTAGAGGTAAATCAGGACAATCTATTACACCTTTTAGTAATAATAAAAATTCTGGTATAACCTCTTTTATATTATCTGCAACGAAAACTTGGTTATTATATAATTTTACTTTACCTTCTATAAGTTCAAATTCATTTTTTAATTTAGGAAAATATAATATTCCTTTTAAATTAAATGGATAATCTACATTTAGATGTATCCAAAATAATGGTTCATCAAATGTATTAAATACTTTTCTATAAAAATCTTTATATTCCTCATCTGTGCAATCCTTAGGAGATTTTAACCATAAAGGATAAGTATCATTTAATGGTTTTTGATCTTCTTCACTATTTTCATTTTTATCTTTAGAGCTATCTTTAACATCTAAATATATATTAACAGGTAAGAATGAGCAATATTTATCTATTATGCTTCTTACTGTATATTCTTCTAAAAACTCTTTGCTATCATCAGCTAAAAATAAAGTTATAGTAGTCCCTCTTGAGTTTCTAGTTTCACTTTCACAAATTTCATATTCTGTTTGCCCTTCACTTACCCATTTTACGGCTTGAGCACCTTCTTTATATGATAGTGTGTCTATTTGAACTTTACTGGCTACCATAAACGCAGAATAAAACCCTAATCCAAAGTGTCCAATAATATCATTTTCTTCACTTATTTTATCTTTATATTTATTTACAAAATCTTCTGCCCCTGAAAATGCAACTTGATTTATATATTTTTCAACTTCTTCTTCAGTCATTCCTATCCCGTTATCTTCAAATATAAGAGTTGAATTATCTTTGTCTATAACTACATTGATTTTATAATCTTTTTCCTCTTTATTTTCAATCTCACCTAGTGACACTAACTTTTTATATTTATTTATTGCGTCACACCCGTTACTTATAAGTTCTCTTACAAATATATCCTTATCAGAGTATAACCACTTTTTTATTATAGGAAATATATTTTCTGTATGTATCGATATGTTTCCTTTTTTATTTTCCATATTTATCTCCTCCTTAAATCCATTTTTATTAAATAAGATTGGGATAAAACTATTTCCCCTACAATTATTATTGTATCATCTTTGTTAGCACTGTCAATAGTAGAGTGCTAATTTTTAAAAAATAGATTACAAAATAAAAAAATGTTGCTAGAATGATAATATATAGAAAATTAAAGGAGTGGACAATATGGATTTTGAACAAAAGGATGACATAAGAAATACAATAATCAAAGAAGCATCTAAACTTTTTATCGAGCAAGGCTATACTCACACAACAATAAGACAAATAGCTCAAGTTTGTAATCTAGGAAGAGGACACTTATACTATTATTTTAAGAAAAAAGAAGATATTGTTTTGTATCTTTATAAAAATCTTATTGAAAAAATCTATTCACACATAAAAAGATCAAGTAGTGAATCTATAGACCCACTACTTAGCTATGCTATAACTCAATATATATACATAAAAACAATAGCAACTAACCAATCTTTCTTTAGAGTTTACATAGAAGCATCTGAAATAGATTCTGTAAGAAAAGAATATCTTAAAACATTAAGTGAAATATTAAAATCTAATTTAAGAGAGCTAAATTTTAATTTTAGAGAGCAAGATATAGGTTTAAGTATAATAATAGGCTCTGCAGGAGAAGATGAACTTCTACGTAGATTTTATAAAAATGACATTTCATTAACACTTGGTGAGATTATTGAAAGTACTATAAAAACTAGACTTTTACTTTTAAATATACATCATGACAAAGTTGACGATATTCTTTATAGAACTAATGAAGAAACTAAAAATATAAAAATTTCTGAAATAATAAAAAGTATAAATGTGCTTGACATATAGGTTGTACTACTCATACAATTTATTTTGTAAACAAATTTGGGCATGCCTAAATATTTTAAAGGGGGGTAAACTTTAGATGAGGGGATTGTCAAAACAAATAGCTAAAAGAAGCAAATTGATTTTAGTTGTAGCTATACTTTTATTAGTTCCATCGGCAATTGGTTTTTTAAAGACAGATATAAACTATGATATCTTAAGTTATTTACCAGATAATTTATCAACAACTCAGGCAGAAAAAATATTAAAAGATCAATTTGATTGTGGATCTTTAGCTATGTTAATAGTTGAAAACATGGAAGATAAAGATGTATCTAAACTAAAAGAAAAATTAACTAAAGTTGAAGGTGTAAAAGACGTTTTATGGGTTGATGATGTTGTAGATTTATCAGTACCAAGAGAGCTTTTACCAAAAGATGTAACAGACTTATTATATACCGAAAATTCAACGCTTATGGTTATTAAGTTGGAAGAAGGTTCTGCAGCTCTTAAAACATTAAATGCTGTTGATGAAATAAGAGAAGTTACAGGAAAACAAGCATTTTTAAGTGGTATGGCAAGTATAATAAAAGACACTAAAGACATTTCAGATAAAGAGACTCCACTATATGTAATTGTTGCTGTAATACTTACATTGATAGTTTTAAGCTTTACTATGGATTCATATATTACTCCATTTATATTTTTACTTAGCATAGGATTTGCGATAATCTATAACTTTGGAAGCAACATAATATTTGGCGAAATTTCTTATTTAACAAAAGCTCTAAGTGCGGTCCTACAGCTTGGAGTTACCATGGACTACTCCATATTCCTTCTTCATAGGTATGATGAGGAAAGAGAAAAATACGATAGTCGTATAGATGCTATGGCTATAGCTATTTCAAATACAACAACAGCAGTATTTGGTAGCTCTTTAACTACAATAGCTGGATTTTTAGCTCTTTGTGCAATGGATCTAGCTCTTGGTATGGATATGGGCTTAGTTATGGCAAAAGGAGTTTTATTGGGAGTTTTATGTACTGTAACTATACTTCCTGCTTTTATACTAATCTTTGATAAGCAAATTCATAAATATAAACACAGACCAATTTTACCTACATTCAAAAAATCATCAAAAATAGTTGTTAAGCATTACAAAGTATTAGTAGTTTTATTTTTATTAATGTTTATACCATCTATAATAGGTTCATCAAACGCAAAAGTTTATTATAATCTAGATGAATCTTTACCTGATGATTTACCATCTATTATTTCTACAAACAAGTTAAAAGATGAGTATAAAATGAACAGTACAAATATTATTTTGGTTAAAGATTCTGTTGACCCTTATAAAGTTGATCAAATGATTAAGGAAATTGAAGGTTTAGATGGAATAAATTCAGTTGTTGCAATTGAAAAAATAATAGGCCCTGCTGTAGTTGAAGATGTACTTCCAAATGATTTAATAAGCTCTGTTAAATCCGGTGGATACGAGCAGCTTATAGTAAATTCAGAGTATCGAGCTGCAACTGATGAGGCGGGTATTCAAATAGACAAGTTAAACAAAATAGTTCATAAATATGATAGAGATGGGCTTGTTGGTGGTGAAGCACCTTTAACTGATGACCTTATAAAAATCGCTGATACTGACTTTAAGAAAGTAAGTTTAGTATCTATAGTAGCTATATTTG
>NZ_JAKEDR010000133.1 GCF_023653455.1 Paraclostridium ghonii | reverse complement strand
GAATGCCATCTCTTATTAATGTACCCGTTTTAGGATCTAACTTTACTTCTGTTGTATCTGGCACTTGTTTTATACAAACTAATATATTCATGTTTTTTCCTCCCAAATTTCTCTCAAGACTATTTAAGTAAGTTTGCACTTATTACCATTTTTTGAACTTCACTTGTTCCTTCATATATCTCAGTTATTTTTGCATCTCTCATCATTCTTTCAATTTCATATTCACGTGTATATCCATATCCACCATGAAGTTGAACAGCTTTTGTAGTAACATCCATTGCAACTTCTGCCGCATAAAGTTTTGCCATTGCAGCTTCTACACTGTATGATTTCCCTGAATCTTTTTTAGTTGCAGCATTGTATACTAAATGTCTTGCAGCTTCAATCTTAGTTTTCATATCAGCTAACTTAAATTGAGTGTTTTGGAATGCAGCTATACTTTTACCAAATTGCTTTCTTTCTTTAACATAGTTAACAGTAACATCTAACGCTCCTTGAGCTATACCAAGAGCTTGTGCTGCTATTCCTATACGACCACCATCTAATGTTTTCATGGCTATTTTAAAGCCTTGACCTTCTTTCCCTAATATATTACCTTTAGGTATTCTACAATTTTCAAATATTAACTCACAAGTTGCAGAACCTCTTATTCCTAATTTCTTTTCTTTTTTTCCTATAGAGAAACCTTCAGTTCCTTTTTCAACTATGAACGCTGATATTCCACGAGTTCCTTTAGATTTATCAGTCATAGCCATTACTACATAAATATCAGCTGGACCTGCATTAGTTATAAATACCTTTGTACCATTTAATACATATTCATCTCCATCTAATACAGCTGTAGTTTGTTGCCCTGATGCATCTGTACCTGCATTAGGCTCAGTTAAACCAAATGCACCTATTTTTTCACCTTTTGCTAGAGGAACTAAAAATTTTTCTTTTTGATCTTTTGTTCCAAACTCAAATATTGGACTTCCACATAATGAAGTGTGAGCTGAAACTATTACCCCTGTAGTTCCGCATGCTTTAGATAATTCTTCAACAGCTATTGCATAACCTAAATAATCTCCACCTTCTCCACCATACTCTTTAGGGAAAGGTATTCCTAAGAATCCATATTTGCCCATTTTTTCAACAGTTTCATATGGAAACTTTTCTTCCTCATCTATTTCATGAGCTATAGGAGCTACCTCATTTTCTGTAAACTCACTATACATTTGTCTTAATAATTCATATTTTTCCATTAAAATTCTCCCCTCTTTTCTGAAAATGATTAGCTTTTTTATAATTAAACTAGTTCCTTAATATACACCTAGATCTATAAGATCCCTAAGGCTAAAGCTACACTTATTGGTGTTTTCTCAATTATTCTACACATTTTATTATAAAACCTTTTTTTTTTATAAAATTTTTATATCTTTATTTATTTTTTCATTAAATATTTTACTTAATTTAATTCTTTTTAAAACCGTTTATTTATATTAATTTAACTATTACGCAAGTTCCCATTCCTCCACCTATGCAAAGTGATGCTAATCCATGTTTTAATTCTCTCTTTTTCATTTCATGTAAAAGCGTTGTTATTATTCTAGCCCCAGATGCACCTAATGGATGCCCTATTGCTATTGCTCCACCATTTACATTTGTTCTTTCTTCAAACCAAGAATCATCCACACCATGATTTTCTTTTAACTCTTCTATCACTCCAAGGGATTGAGCAGCAAAAGCTTCATTTAATTCAACTAAATCTATTTCTTCTAATTTCATATTAGCTCTTTCTAATGCATTTTTTACTGCAGGTACAGGTCCAAGTCCCATAACTGATGGATCTACCCCACCTTGACCTACTGCTACTAACTCAGCTATTGGCTTTAATCCATATTCCTTAACTGCCTTTTCAGATGCTACAAGCACTATACTAGCTCCATCATTTATACCAGATGCATTTCCTGCTGTCACTGTTCCGTCTTTTTTAAATGCCGGTCTTAATTTTGAAATTGCTTCTAAACTTGTATTTCTATTTGGGTATTCGTCAGTATCTAATATTACTGAGCCTTTTCTTGTTTTTACTTCTATTGGAACTATTTCATCTGCAAATCTTCCATTATCTATTGCATTTATTGCTTTTTGTTGAGATTTAAAAGCAAATTCATCTTGCATATCTCTTGTTATACTATACTTTTGAGCTATATTTTCAGCCGTTATTCCCATGTGACAATTGTTAAATGCATCTGTTAAACCATCTTCTACTAAGCTATCTTTAAGGTTCATACCACCCATTTTGCTACCCGTTCTTATTATAGTTTCTGTTACATATGGAACCTGAGACATCACTTCTACTCCACCTGCTACTATTAAATCTCCCATTCCTGATTTTATTTGTGAATATGCAGTCATAACCGTTTTCATACCACTTCCACATATTATATTTACTGAATAAGCTGGAACCTCACATGGTATATTCGCATATATTGATGCTTGCCTTGCTATACCTTGACCTTGACCTGCTGGCAATACATTCCCTAGTATTACTTCATCTATGTTACTTACATTTACGTTATTAGTTTCTATTACTGATTTAATTACTTGGCCAGCAAGTTCTGCTGGTGCTACTGTAGATAATCCCCCTAAAAACTTACCGATTGGACTTCTTTTTGCATCCACTATATATACTTTAGACATCTCTTTTCCCCCTATTTTAAAAATCTTCGAAACTTGTCTTTATTTCAATTTTTATATCTTTTTTTGAAGTTTTTCTCTTTAACATAAGTGTATATAGGTAAAGCTCCTTTGTAAAATTCCAAAAAACTATATATTCATAACTTTTAGTTATAAGCCTTAGTTATTTTCTTTATACAAAAAAATGCTTTTAATCATTTAATTAAAAGCATTTAATATCTTAATTATGTTTTTGATTAATTACCTTCTTTGTGATTCCCGTACTCTTTCTTTATATGATCTGTTGCATATTCTACAAATAACTTTAGTGTTTTAGACATATATTTATCCTTTTTAACTATAAAACCAATATCCCACTTTATTTCGGGTTTAGATATAGGTATCATATTTACTCCATTCATTTTGTATCGTTGAACTATTAGTTTTGGCATTATTGCTATTCCCTGATTTAAAGCTACCATCTCTAAGATAAAATCCCATTGTGAGATTTTCATTACTATATTAGGTTCAAATCCTGAATCTTTGCAAGCATTTATTGTTTTATCGTACATCATGAAGTTTTCATTAAATACAATGAATCTTTCATTTTTCAGTTCTTTCATATCAATGCTTTCTCTATTAGATAAAGGGTGATCTTTACTTATAACTAGCACTACCTCTCCACTTACTATCTCTGAGGCTATTATACTGTCTTCTTCTACTGGAAATATTACTGCTCCAAGTTCTATCCTTTCATCTACTACTTTACATTTTATATTATTTGCTCCTTCTTCTACTATATGTATATCTATGTCTGGGTGTTCTTGTTTAAATTTAGCTATTGCAGACGTAAAATACACACTACTTATAACTGGTGGTATCCCTAATGTTAACATTTTTCTACAATTACTTATACTATCTTGGAGCTTGAACAGTTCTGTATTTATAATATCAATAGATTTTTTTGCATTTTCATAAAATATCTCACCTTCATAGGTTAATTTGAAATTTTTTGTATTTCTTTCTATTAGTTGTGCTTGTACTTCTTTTTCTAAGTTTTTTATTGCTTTGCTAAGAGCTGGTTGTGATATATATAAATTATTCGCAGCTTTAGTAAAGTTTCTTTCTTTTACTACTTCTAAGAAGTATATTATTTCTTTTATGTTCATATTCTGCTAACCTCCATATTTATTTTATGTAAGCTTGTTAGTATTTAATTTCGCATGTAATAATAACGTTTTCATTTTCATTCTATACCAATATATTAGACGTAAATAATTGAATTTTCAACTTGTTATGGCTATTTTCCCGTATTGATATGTTGGGATAAGATTTGTATCTGATATTACATCAACACCAATACGTATAATTTAAAAATATAATCAACTTACTATAAAAAATGTTCCTATAAATAATAAAATTGCTCCTATATATTTATATAAATGCATAGCTTGCTCTTTAAGTACAATTACATCTATAAAAAATCCAATAAGAATTTGTGATACTACTATTATTGTTAATGTATTAGACAATCCAATTCCGTCCATAGCCTTAACCGTAAAATATATTATACATCCTCCAAAAACTCCTCCAAGTAACAATTTAGGACTTATTGAGTCTGTAGCTAAAAAAGTTTTAATTTCTCCAGTTATAACCATGTTAATTAGAAAAAATACTGAGCCTACAACTAAACTTATAAATGTAGCTGTAATCGGTGATGTGTTTTTACCTAACTCTCCATTTATAAAAGCTTCAAGTGCTGTAGATCCTCCTGCTAGTATGGCAAATACTATAGATACTAATTTTATCAATTGACTCACTCCTTTACATAATAAAAGTTTATGATACAAGCGTTTTTAAAATTACATTAAACATAAATTCAAAATAAACTATTTTATAGTTACTTTTTTTTTGTTATAATTTTTTTAACGACTTAAAGAGGTGATGCAAATGAATATAAACTTTAATTTTAATAATTTTGATCAAAAGAAAAATGCAAATAACTTTATAATGTCTGGATTTTTACTTTTAATTGTTGGAACTATTTCATTGTTGTTTAAAAATCTAGGTATTAAATTATTATCATTTGGATTAGGTGCTATTTGTTTATTTTTAGCATACTTAAATCTAAAAGTTATAAATGAACTTAAAAGATATGAATCTAAGCAAACTATAAGGCCTTATAAAAATAGACAAATTATTCTTATAGTTGTTGCAATATTATTTTTTATTTTTCCTCAACAAATACAAGGATTCTTTTCATCTATATTTGGGGCATATCTTCTAGTTAATCAAATTATGATATTTTTTAACAGTAGAAAGAATCCTTATATAAGATTTAATGGATTTAATGGATTTTTATTAATATGTGGATTAATACTAATACTATCTCCTTTATTCTTGTCCGGATTTATAGCTACATTTTTATCTTTAATTTTAGTTTTAATTGGTTTCCAATTATTATCAACAGGAAATAGATTAAAAAAATTATAAAAATGGTACCTTAATATTAAGGTACCATTTTTATAATTAAAACTAATGCTTAGTTTGTATAAGGATGTTTTTTATGTTAATATTGTATAAGTAAATTTATACTAATAAAGAAAAGGTGATTGATTTGACAAATTTTAAATATGCCTTTGACAATAAAAGGTATCACACATGGAATTATTACCTTAGAAGCAATTTTGGAGAAAAAGTTTTTAAGGTGTCTATAAACGCAGGTTTTTCTTGCCCTAACATAGATGGAACAGTTGCTTATGGAGGATGTACTTACTGTAGTAAACAAGGTTCAGGAGATTTTGCAGGAAATCCTAATGATAATTTGATAATGCAATTTGAAAATATAAAGCAAATGATGCATAAAAAATGGAGTAATGCAAAATATATTGGCTATTTTCAAGCTTTTACTAATACTCATGCTCCAGTAAACGTGTTAAAAGAAAAATATGAAACAATTTTAAATTTAAACGATGTAATAGGTCTTTCTATTTCTACTAGACCCGATTGTTTACCAGATGATGTTTTAGAATATTTATCTGAACTTAACAAAAAAACTAATTTATGGGTTGAACTAGGATTGCAAACAATACACGATAAAACTTCTAAAATTATAAATAGAGGTCATGACTATAAAACATTTTTAGAAGGTGTTGAAAAATTAAAAAAGCATAATATAAAAACAGTTGTTCATATTATAAATGGCTTACCTGGAGAAGATTATAATATGATGATGGAAACAGCAAAAGCAGTTGCTGACCTTGAAGTTGACGGTATAAAAATTCATCTGTTGCACGTTTTAAAACAAACCCCTATGGAAAATATGCTCCAAAACGGAATGTTTGAACTAATGAAAAAAAATGATTATATAAATTTAGTTTGCGATCAGCTTGAAATACTACCTCCTGAGATGGTCGTTCATAGACTTACTGGAGATGGTAAGAGAGATGAAATGGTAGGTCCTATGTGGAGTCTTAAAAAATGGGAAGTTTTAAATGCTATAGATGATACTATGAAAGAAAGAAATTCCTACCAAGGAATTAATTATAATTCTAAAAAATAAAATTTTTCGATTTACTAGTATAATTAAATATAAGTAAAAATAAATTCATTGCGAACGTTCATATCCTTTTAAATTAAAATAAGCTATCTAACTTTTGAGTCTCAGCACAAATTGATAGCTTATTTTAATTCTAAATTAATTTGCTGGATTAAGTTTTATTTCATTTCCTGAATTAAGATTGCCATCAGTATTTTGATTAACTTTATTATCAGTCTTTTTAGTCGATATAATAGCTGAAACAATCATAAATAAAACCCCTATAGCTTTACCTGTTGAGAAATTTTCTCCAAGTAATGTCCATCCTATTATTACTGATACTATTAATTCTGCAGATGCTAAAATACCAGCTATTGACAAATCTATCCCTGTTGAAATTCCATTAAGATAAAATATATACGCCCCTGCAGCAGGTATTATTCCTAACCCTAATATAATAAATACCGTACTTAAATTATTTGCATATGCAATAATTTGTATAGGATGTGCTAAAGGTATCATAAGTAGTGCCCCTATTAAAAAACCATAAGTTAATAATGTTATCCCTTCACACTCCTTCAAAGCTCCTTTACTTATTACAGACATACATGCATATGTTATTGCAGACATTATTCCTAAAAAAACACCTTGCACACTAAGTTGCCCTAAGTCCAAACTTCCACCCGTTACAGCTAATATAGATCCTACAAAACAAATACATAGTGATATAACTTTAAATTTATTAAATTTTTCTTTAAAAAATACCATAGATAATATCGCTAGAAATAATGGAGATGTGTATAAAAGCACTGCAGATGCTGATACTCCAATAATACCTATAGCATTAAAATAACATATATTAAATCCTGCTTGGCTTATTATTCCTACAAGAATACAATACATTAAACCTTTTTTGCTTATCTTAAGTGCATTTGGCATTTTTACGCAACTATAAATAAATAATATCAAAAAACCTAAAAATAATCTTAAAAATGCAACTTGTTCTGGAGTTAAACCTAAATTCAATAATGAATTTGCAAACAATCCAATGGTGGCCCATAAAACTCCTGCTGTTACAACAAATGCATATCCTTTACTTTTTTCTTCCATCTTTAATCCTCCTATCATACTGTAATTACGCTATTTATTTTTAGCAATTTTTATGCCAAATTATTACAAGTTTTCAATATTGAAATTACCTTGCTTAAAAATATTCATTTTATAAATCAAATCATTTTTAACTCATTTTTCATTTTATCCAATTCAAAAACGACTCACTTAATTTATACATATTAAGTTTTTGATTATAACGAGTTGATTTCGACTTATTTTTATACTATAATTAAATAGTTTTGAATATAATTATTGTTTTTAGGAGATAAATTAATGAAATGGACACATGATTTTTTTGAAAGAATTTTAGAGGCTTCTCACGATGAAATTTTCGTATGTGATAAAGATGGGTATATGATTTATTGCAATAAGGCATTTGAGTCTAATTATGGTATAAACAGAGAAGATATGATAGGTAAAACAGCAATGTTTTTGAATGAAGCTGGTTATTCTAATCAAACACCTATACCTAATGTTGTTAAACATAAGAAAAAAGTATCTATGGAACAAAAAACTATAACAGGTAAAACACTTATAATAACCGCAACACCTGTTTTTGATGAAGATGGAAATATAGAATTTATAGTTGAGAATTCTAGAGATATAAGTGAGCTAAATAATATAAAAGAAAAAATAAAGTCATATAAAAATACGATAAACTCTTTAAACAAATCTCCATCATTGGTTTATAATAACACAACTATTAAAGGTTCAAGTATGAAATCACTTTTAGAAATAGCAAGAAATGTAGCTAAAGCAGATGTTAACGTTTTGTTGCTCGGCGAGTCAGGTTGTGGAAAAACTACCCTTGCTAAACATATTCATTTAAATAGCAATAGAGCAAATAAACCATTTATAACAATAAATTGTTCAACTATATCTCCAAACTTACTTGAATCAGAATTGTTCGGTTATGAAGGTGGTGCATTTACCGGAGCTAATTCAAAGGGGAAAATAGGACTTGTTGAATTAGCAAATGGAGGCACTTTATTTCTTGATGAAATAGGTGATATCCCTAAAGAACTTCAATCTAAGTTTTTACAGCTTATTCAAGATAAGACATTTACATCTGTTGGTGGTGTAAAAAGTAAAAAAGTTGATATACGATTTATTTCTGCAACTAATGTTGATTTAGTAGATTCTGTAAATCAGAGAAATTTTAGAGAAGATTTATATTATAGAATAAATGTTGTAGAATTAAAAATCCCACCACTTAGAGAGCGCAAGGAAGATTTATTAGAACTTATTTTCTATTTTTTTAAAAAGTATTCAAATATTTTCAAATTAAATAAAACTATGTCTACAGAAGTTATAAACGTACTTTTAGACTACAATTACCCTGGAAATATGCGAGAACTTGAAAACATAATTCAAAATATTTTAGTTACTTCAAGTTCTGATTGTATAAAGTTAGATCATTTACCAAAATCGGTACTACATCATATAAATTTTGTGACAGATATTGAAAGTACTTCTTTTGATACTTTAATGGATAGCTATGAAAAATTATTAGTTTGCAAGTATTATAAAAACAATCCAAGTTCATATAAACTAGCTAAAGCATTAACCATTTCTCAATCTAAGGCAAGCCGCCTTATAAGAAAACACATAGAAAAATAAAATACAGCTCAAATTTGAGCTGTATTTTATTTAAATTCATTATAAAAATTTACTAGCATACCTTCTTTTATCTCTTTATACTCTTTTTCGTATCCAAGTTTTCTTAATATCTCTAATGCAAATTCTATAGCTGTTGCTGGTCCTCTACTTGTAATTATATTTTCATCTTCTACAACTATATCATTTTCTATATATTCTACATTATTCTTGTCCTGTATAAACCCTGGGTATGATGTACATTTTTTGCCATTTAATATATCAAAACTTTCTAATGCTTCTGGAGCTGCACATATAGCTCCTATTATTTTTTTGTCATTGTTAAGTTTTTGTACTATTTCTCTAACTTTTTTGCTATCTCTTAAATTGTATGCTCCTGGAAGTCCTCCTGGTAATACAACTCCATCATATTCATCTATATCTATATTATTTATATTCACATCTGACTTTACTTCTATATTATGAGTTCCTTTTACATAATCACTATCAAGCGTTCCCATATCACAGCTTACATTAGCTCTTCTTAGTACGTTTACTACACTTAAAGCTTCTATCTCTTCAAATCCTGTTGCTAATAAAACTAAAATCTTTTTCATAACATCCTCCTACCCTTTTAAGTCATTCTGTTAACTTATTTATATTTGAATCTCGACCCCGATAGGGTTTACAATGGTTTCACCACAAAACACATTCCCCCTATAGAAAGGAGTCGAGAAAATTGAA
>NZ_JAKEDR010000132.1 GCF_023653455.1 Paraclostridium ghonii | reverse complement strand
CAAAAAAGTAGTATAGAAGAAATCCGTGTTTATTATTTTAGTGAAAAAGCTAAAACAATAAACACGGATTTGTTTATTATAATTTGCTTTTTATAAAATAGAACAATATAAAAACAAATCCATATAAGTATTGGTTTTACATAATTAAAATAGTTTAACTTCATTTTAAAATAAATTTAAAAAAATTTAAAAAAATTTAAAAAATCTGTTATAAAAAATACAAATCCGGTTTCTATATATAAGACATATTTGAACAGAGGAGACTATTTTATGGTGATTATTGCTTTATTTTTAATTTTGATTTTTTTAATTTTTTTATTATACATTTACTGTTTAAAAAATGAAAAGTTACTAAAACAATACGAGTCTGATGACTTTGGTAAATAAGGATTATTATATGGGACAAAATATTAGTAGTCAAAAGTAAAAAATAGCGAAGGAGGTGACGATAGTAGTTGTGACATTTGAAGAAGTATTTAAAAATAACTATATTTACGTATTTAAACATATTATGCAAAAGGTAAAAGATCCTGAAATTGCAGAAAATATTGCTCAGGAAGCATTTATACAACTTTATAAAACAAACTGGCAAGAAATTGACAATCATAAAGCATGGCTTATTAAAACTGCTATATATATTTCATATAATCATTTTAGGACAGAAAAAAGACACCAAGCACGTGTAATAAAGGCAGGTTCTATTCTAGAATTTCAAGATGGACAAACGTTAGATGATAAATATATTCGCAAAGAAGAGATTAAAAATGTTAGAAAGTCTATGGATGAGCTAAATGAACAAGATAAGAAATTGTTGCTTTTACGGTATTCAGGGCTGAAATATAAAGAAATAGCTAAAATATTAAATGTAGAAACAACTGCTATTGGGACAATGCTCGTTCGTGCTCAAAATAAATTTAAAAAAATATATATAAAGAACAGGGAGGAATAAAAATGAGATGTTATGATAAAGGGGTATTACAAGCTTATATAGATGGAGAACTTTCTCCTCTTATGATGAAGAGAGTTGCAAAACATTTGGGAAAATGTAAAGTTTGTCAGATGCAATTTGATGAATTGATAGATATGAATGAGTTGAAAATCAAACTAGAAAAACCAGAAATTATACAAAACTCAATAGACGTTGAAGACGCATGGGATAAATTTAATTATAAGTTAGAAAATAAAAATGGGAAAAATATAAATAGAGGTGCATTTAGTAATATGAATAAGATGAAAAAATTTATTACAGTATCAACAGCATCATTAGTATTAATAGCTGGAGTACCTGTAATTGGAACGGCAGCATATAATGCATTTAAAAGTCATGTGCTAGAAGACGATATAGTTAATAAGGGGTTGGTACATGAAGATGGTACAGTAGTGGACTCAACAAAAAATGGTAAGTTTATACCTTTAGATAAGAAAATTACAGACAAAAACATTACATTGCACTTAACAGATTTATATGTTGCAGAATCACGAGTATCTATAAATTATAGAATAGAAGATGAAAAGGGGAACTTGCTTCCAGTTGAATATGATACAGAAGGACTTGATTTAAAATATGATGGTATTGTAGATGGAAAACAAGTAGAGGCACCTGAGTATTATTTAAATAAAGAAGAAGGTACTTTTTCACAAGTACAGTTCTTAACTAGTGGAGATAATGAGCTGCCTATTAAACTAATGAAAGATAATAAGTTTTTAGAAACTGGGGTACGTGAACTTGGAAACAAAAATGAAGTAACTATTACATTTGCAGGATATGACCCTATAGAATATCCTGTAAATTTAAATATAAATATTAGTAAAATAGGAAAAGTAGTAGGTTCTTGGCAAGGTCAAATAGAAATTAATGCAAATTAAAAGTAAAAGGTAGTTATTAATTATTTGTCTCAAATAATTAGAGAAGGGTAAATATATATGTTTTAGCGACTTTTAAAACATCTTTGTAGTTTTAGGAGCAAAACATATATATTTATCCTAAATACTTACTGTTTTGTGACAAATTTTGGATATTAGCTTTTATATATTTAATATGCTTTTAATCTCATTACATAAAGCATCTAAGTGATCTTGATTATTTACTAAATCAACTTCATTTATATTTACATAAAGAACAGGGGACTGGTCATATTCATCTATCCATTTTTCATATCTTTTATGAAGGTTAGTCCAATACTCTAGGTCAACAGCTTTTTCCATCTCTCTACCCCTCAAGTTTATTCTATCAACTATAGTCTCTATAGAACCATCTAAATATATCATTAAATCTGGTTTTCTTAAATGAGGAATCATATCATTAAACAAATTCCTATAAGTTATATAGTCTCTTTTACTCATTTTACCACTATCGTATAAATTTCTAGCAAATATTTCAACATCTTCATATATGCTTCTATCTTGAATATTATTAAGACCATTACTGGCTATTTCTTTTTGTTGCTTAAATCTTTGAGCTAAAAAGTATAATTGTAAGTGGAATCCCCAAGCATTTTGATCTTTATAAAAATCTTCTAGGTATGGATTTCCATCAACCTTTTCAAAGTGAGTTTCAAGACCTAATTTTTCACCTACTAATTTAGTAAGTGTAGATTTACCTGCACCGACATTTCCAGCAACGGTTATTAATAAATCTCGATTTAAAGGTTTATTGCATTTATTCACTAATTTAAACATTAGTTTTACCTCCCAACTTATTAATAGCATCTTCAACCTTTTCAATTATAAATTTTCTATCATCATCATTATTTAGAAAATCTAAAGTAGAGTTATCTATTTCTAATATAACTGGTTCTTTGCCTATAAAGTTATGTTTTATAGATAATGGATTAAAGTAATATTTATATTCTGCACTCAATTGTTTTATATAGTTTCTATCCATTTGTCTCTCGAAACTTCTATCTCTTATTGCTATTCTTTTCATCAACACATCTGTGTCTGAGTTAAGATATATTACTATATCTGGTTGAGGAAGGTCATTAATAAAAATATTATACATTTGTTTATATTTATAAAATTGCATATTATCAAGAGTTATACCTGCAAATATAAGGTTTTTAATAATATGATAATCACTAACGACATTGATGCCTTTACTTAAAAGATTTTTCTTAGTATCTTCTAATTGTTTGATTCTATTAAATAAAAAAAATGATTCTGTTTGCAGTGCATATTCTTCAATATTTGTATAAAATTTTGATAAAAACGGATTTTCCTCTACTATTTCTCTAAGTAAAGTAGATTTAAAATGACTGCTTAATATATTGGCTAGAGTTGTTTTTCCAACTCCTATAGGTCCTTCTATAGCTATAAATATACCTCTACTATTCATATAATCACCCTTTAAAAATAATGTTTTATGTATTTTAGCAAAAAAGAGATACTAATTCTACCCTAGATTTTTTAAATTAAATTTGTATTATAAAAATAGTTAAGTTAAATTTAACGAAATATGGGTAAAATTAAAACTATAAGTTTATGTAAAAAGGAGAAAATATATGAAAGTTTATGAAAAAGAAAATTCAGTAATTATAGAAGGGGCATTAGATTTTGATCCTAAACATATATTTGAATGTGGGCAATGTTTTAGATGGAAATCAGAAAAAGACGGTTCATATACAGGAGCGGCTAAAGGTAGGGTGATAAATGTATCTAGAGAAGGAGATAGAGTTTATTTAAAGAATACTAATTTAGAAGATTTTAATAAAATATGGGAAAATTATTTTGATTTAGGCACAAATTATACAAAAATAAAAAATGAATTAAAAAGTATGGATGAATATTTAGAAAAAGCAACTGAATTTGGATGGGGAATAAGAATATTACGCCAAGATCCATGGGAGATGTTAATTTCATTTATAATATCATCTAATAATAGAATTCCTATGATTCAAAAAGCTATAGCTAATTTATCCAGAGAATATGGAACTTATATTGGGCAATATAATGAAGTGGATTATTATGATTTTCCAACACCGCAGCAATTAAATAAAGCTTCTATAGAAGATATAAGAGCTTGTTCTACAGGGTTTAGAGATAAATATATAAAGTCAACTACACAACGAGTTATAAATGAAAATGAAGATGTATATAGTTATGAAAATTTAAGTACAGAAGATTGTATAAAAAAACTTATGGAATATAGTGGAGTAGGACCAAAAGTTTGTGATTGCATAGCTTTGTTTGGGATGCAAAAGTATGATACATTCCCTGTTGATGTATGGGTTAAAAGAGTTATGCAAGAATTTTACGTAGAAGATGATATGAGTTTACCTAAAATAAGAAATTATGCAATAGATAAGTTTGAAGATTTATCGGGATTTGCACAACAATATCTATTCTATTATGCTAGAGAATTAGGAATAGGAAGATAAATTAAAGGAGGATTTATGAGCGTTTTAGATATACTAGTTCTAAGCTATGTAGCAATATCTTATTTGGCTAGTATTGTAGTTGCTATAAATATAATACTAGAAAATCGAGATCCAGCTAAGACTATGGCATGGTTATTAATATTTATGCTACTTCCAGGTGTTGGATTACTTATATATGCAGTGCTAGGTCGAAACATAAGAAAAAGAAAAATATTTAAAACACAGAAACTAGCAACAGATATAAAGGAAAATAATTTATTTAAAAATTTAAAACCCATAGAAGAGCTAGTAGATCTTGAACAAAATGCCATAAAAAATACAGAATTAGTAAAATTAGATGATAGTGAAGGATTAAAGAAGAAAGTTATAAGCTTACTTTTAAATACAGGGAAATTCCCTTTTACATCTAACAATAAAGTAGAAGTTTTTATTGATGGGAATGAAAAATTTGAGAGATTAATAAAAGATATAGCAGAAGCTAAAGAACATATACACTTAGAGTACTTTATAATAAAGGATAGTGATATTGGAAGAAAGGTAAAGGATTTACTAATAAAAAAAGCTAAAGAAGGTCTGAGTATAAAAATTTTATATGATGATGTAGGGTGTTGGAGATTTTGGTTTCATAGAAAATTCTTTAAAGAAATGAAAAAAGAAGGTATAGAAATAGTACCTTTTTTACCTGCTAAATTTCCTTTAATGGGAGGTAAAATTAACTACAGAAACCATAGAAAGATTGTTGTAATTGATGGATATATAGGATATACAGGTGGAATAAACATAGGTGATGAATATATGGGTAAAAACAAAAAGTTTGGATATTGGCGTGATACTCATATAAGAATCGAAGGAAGTTCTGTATATATGCTACAGATGGTATTTTTGATAGATTGGTATTATACAACTAAAAAATCAGCGTTCGAGGAAAAATACTTTCCTAAGTTAGAATATAAAGGTAATAGTATGATACAAGTGGTTGCTACAGGTCCAGATAGTGATTGGGAAGCTATACACTATGCGTATTTTTCAGCAATTTGTAATGCCAAAGAAAGAGTTTATATAGAAACTCCATACTTTATACCAGATGAGAGTTTACTAAGGTCATTAAAAAGTGCGGCATTAAGAGGCGTTGATGTAAAAATTATATTTCCAGGCATAGCTGATCATAAAATAGTACATCAAGCATCATATTCATATTTTGATGATATTTTAAGGTCAGGAGGAAGAGTTTACTTATATAAAAGAGGATTTATACATGCTAAAGTAGTAATTATAGATGATAAGATTGCATCAACAGGTTCTGCAAATATGGATTTAAGAAGTTTTATGTTAAACTTTGAAATTAATGCATTTATGTATGATGAAAAAATAATAAAAAAAATTACTGAAGATTTTTATGATGATTTGAAAAAAAGTAAAGAGATACATCTTAAAGATTTTGAAAAAAGACCATTAATAAAGAAATGGGCTGAATCTGTAGCAAGACTATTTTCACCAATTTTATAAGTTGATAATATGCGAGGAGTTTTGTCGATGTAAGTAAAATTTCCTCGCATAAAAAATGTAAAAAATTAAATTAAGGGTATTGAAAAATAAACAAATATAATATATTATAAAATTGTTAGCACTCTAATGAATAGAGTGATAAAAATACATAAATTTCATTAGGAGGGATAATTATGAAGATAAGACCATTAGCTGACAGAGTAGTTATAAAGAAAGTTGAAGCAGAAGAAAAAACTGCAAGTGGGATAGTTTTACCTGGAACAGCTAAAGAACAACCTCAAATAGCTCAGGTAGTAGAAGTTGGACCTGGTGGAGTGGTAGATGGTAAAGAAATTAAAATGGAGCTAAAAGTTGGAGATAAAGTTATATATTCAAAATATGCAGGAACAGAAATTAAGTTAGAAGGACAAGAATATACTATATTAAAACAAAGTGAAATATTAGCAGTAGTTGAATAAATATAAAGGGAGGATGTTGAGATATGGCTAAAGAAATAAAATTCGCACAAGATTCAAGATCAGCTTTAGAAGCTGGTGTAAATAAATTAGCAGATACAGTTAAGGTAACATTAGGGCCTAAAGGAAGAAATGTTATATTAGATAAAAAATTTGGAGCGCCTCTTATAACAAATGATGGAGTTACTATAGCAAAAGAAATAGAATTAGAAGATAGATTTGAAAACATGGGAGCTCAATTAGTTAAAGAAGTTGCAACTAAAACTAATGATGTAGCAGGAGATGGGACTACAACTGCGACAGTTTTAGCCCAAGCAATAATAAGAGAAGGTTTAAAAAACGTAACTGCTGGAGCTAACCCAGTGCTTTTAAGAAAAGGAATTCAAAAAGCTGTAGAAGTAGCAGTTGAAGAATTAAAGAAACAATCAAGAACTATAGAAACTAAAGAGTCTATATCACAAGTTGCGTCTATATCTGCAGGAGATGAAGAAGTAGGTAACTTAATAGCAGAAGCTATGGAGATAGTTGGCAAAGATGGAGTTATAACAGTTGAAGAGTCTAAAACTATGCATACAGAATTAGATGCTGTTGAAGGTATGCAATTTGATAGAGGATTTGTATCAGCTTACATGGTAACAGATGTTGATAAAATGGAAGCTGCTTTAAATGATCCATATATATTAATAACAGATAGAAAAATAAATAATATACAAGATATACTACCAGTACTTGAGCAAATAGTACAACAAGGTAAAAAATTATTAATAATAGCTGAAGATGTAGAAGGTGAAGCTTTATCAACATTAGTAATCAACAAGTTAAAAGGTGTATTTGATGTAGTTGCAGTTAAAGCTCCAGGATTTGGAGATAGAAGAAAAGCTATGCTTGAAGATATAGCTATACTTACTGGAGGAACTGTTATATCTGAAGAATTAGGATATGATTTAAAAGAAGCTGATATATCTATGTTAGGTAGAGCAGCATCTGTAAAAATAACTAAAGATAACACTACAATAGTAGATGGAGCTGGAGATAAAAAAGCTATAGAAGACAGAGTAAGTCAAATTAAACATCAAGTAGAGCAAACTACTTCTGAGTTTGATAAAGAGAAATTAATGGAAAGATTAGCTAAACTTGCAGGTGGAGTAGCTGTAATAAAAGTTGGAGCAGCTACAGAGGTTGAGCTTAAAGAAAGAAAATTAAGAATAGAAGATGCATTAAATGCTACAAGAGCAGCTGTTGAAGAAGGTATAGTTGCTGGTGGTGGTACTGCATTTGTTAGTGTAATACCAGTTGTAGAAAAATTAATAGAAGAACTTGAAGGAGAACTTCAAGTGGGAGCTAAGATAATAAGAAGATCTTTAGAAGAGCCATTAAGACAAATAGCAATTAATGCTGGTCTTGAAGGTGCTGTTATAATACAAAAGGTTATAAATGAAGATTCTGAAATAGGATTCGATGCTTTAAATGAAAAATATGTAAATATGATAGATGTTGGTATAGTAGACCCAACTAAGGTTACTAGAAGTGCATTACAAAATGCAGCGTCTATAGCAGGAGTATTCTTAACTACAGAAGCTGCTGTTGCAGATCTTCCAGAAAGTGATCCAGTAGTACCAGGAATGGGTGGAGGAATGCCTCCAATGATGTAGGTTGGTAGAGATTGAACTTTGGTTGGGCTCGTGTTATTGATAGTTGCTTCAGTCACTAAAGACCTAAAAGGCGCGGCCTTTAACGTTTCTTCAGCAATTATCAATAACACTTCGCTTCTAGGAAAGTTCAATGATTTATGCTGAGGGGCTTGTGTTAATGATAGTTGCTTCAGTCACTAAAGACCTAAAGGGAGCGGTCTTTAACATTTCTTCAGCAATTATCAATAACACTTCACTTTTAGGAAAGTTCGATACTTTACTTATGATTAAGATAAAAATTATAAAAAATCCCAAGTTAGAGAATAGCTTGGGATTTTTTGTTGTTTTTAAAAATATTTAAAATATAAATAAAATTTTGAATTTACTTTTAATATTAAAATTAAAGAAATTTATAGTATTTTTTAAGCTTAGATATGTTTAACTGAGAATAGCTATAAGAATAGAGTATAACTACAATTGAGATTAATAGAGTTTCACGATGAAAATATACAATGTCGAACTTTGTTATAATTTGGATAATGAATTATGTTGAAATTTTTTTGTATACAATGTCATAATGTAAATTGTAAAATTTTTACATTATATATTTCATTAGGAGGTTTTACTTTATGAAAAGAGTAAAGAAATTTGTATTTTTAACTTTAGCAACAGCTTTATTAGTTGCACCTACAGCATCTTTTGCTGATTCTACAATAATTGACCCTGAAGAAGGAGTTGGTATAAGTGTAGATAATCCAACTATTCAAAATGAAGATTCTAAAATAATTAGAAGTGCTAGGGCTACAACTACTCAAGGAAAGAAAGTTTCTGTTTCTGGAGGAACTCTTTGGGCTACATGGAGTGGTGGATCATTTAAAGCTAATTATTATCATGGTAGTAAAACACATAGAGCTTCAGCTATGAACGATAATAAGAAGCCTTTGAGAGGTGATTGGACTGGAAAAGGAATGACAGCTGAGAGTCCTTGGAACTATCAAACATTATATGGTAATAGGGTTTTTGGGGCAACTAAATAAGCATAAGTAATTTGCAAAGGAGGTTAGGTATTTGAAAAAGAAATCAGTTTTAGTGATTATTGTTTTGACTGTATTAATGAATATATTTTCTTTTATTCATATTAATAAAAACTTAATTGATAATTTATTATTTGATAAAACAAGAGTTACATTCCGTTTTGATGAAAAAAGTGTGTTAGATCAAAAGTTTTTAAATAAAATTATAGATTTTTCTAAAAGTAAAGATGTTGAAATTTCACAATATAGTTTTTTGAGTAGTAATAAAATAGACATATATTCTACTATGAAAGATGATTACAAAGAAATCTTACTTATACCTAACCTTTTATTAAACAAAGATGTAAAAGTACATGATTTTGATGAAATTTATAATGTTGGATTTAAAAATTTATTTTATATTGATACAAAAGATAAAAATATTATCCGTGAATTTTCAAAAGAATTTAATCAGTATGGCAAAGTTTATGATGATTTAGAATCAGAGTATGAAGGAAGTGGAGTTTCTTTTAACAAGATAAATAAATATACGGATGCTGATTTTTTATCTACAGTTTCATTATTAATTTTTGTTTTTACCTTAATAATTCTTTTTAACTATTTAAACAATAAAAAGAAATACTTGGTTTATGATTTATGGGGATATTCAAAGATACAAATATACTGTATTTTAAATAAAACTTTGTACAAGACATTATTTATAACTATACTTTTATGTAATTTAATTATGATTGGAATTATATATATATG
>NZ_JAKEDR010000131.1 GCF_023653455.1 Paraclostridium ghonii | reverse complement strand
ATTTAATTTTATACAATAATATAAATGAGTTATAATATAATGTATTGGCTTTAAGGATCTTGGTAGAAATATATATAAATATGTGCAAATTTATTACTGTTAACATAGAATTTGAGGGAGGGATTTGGTAAATGGACAAGCATAAATTGTTTAAATGGATAAAAATAGTTTTTGCATTGGCAATTTTCATTGTAGTAGTGAAAGAGTTTAAAAATATATTTGAATCTTTCGATATGGATATATTTAAAAGATATGCAGATAAACTTACTGTATCAAATATGTTAATCATAATTTTTCTAGGAATAATATCGTATTTACCATTGAGTTTATATGATTTTATACTTAAAAAAAGGGTTGGAATAAAGTTAAATAACGTAAAGTTGTATAGATATTCATGGATAGCTAGTTCTATTGCAAGTATAGCTGGATTTGGAGGCAGTACAGCAATAGCTTTAAAAACTAATTTTTATAAAGACTATGTTAAGGATAAAAAGCTACTAGTAAAAGAAATATCTAAAATAGTTGCTTTAAATTTAACTGGTTTTTCTATGGTTTGTTTTATTTATGTAATAACAAATTTTAGTGATATAAAAATAAATCAGTTTGTAAGTGTAATGACAGTTTTAATAAGTGCTTATTTTCCTATATTATCAACATATTTAATATTTAAGTTTTTTAAAGCAACGAAAGAAGAAAAAGTGGATATAAAAGATGCTGTTAGTATAATGGCTATATCAGCATTAGAATGGGTAACTACAATATTTCTAATATACAGTACAATAAGGATTTTAGGAGAACCAGTTCCTGCTGCAAAAATTTTACCTATATTCGTAGTAGCAATTGTAGCAGCAATTGTGAGTATGGCTCCAGGCGGAATAGGCTCATTTGATATAACTATGATACTTGGATTAAAAACACTTAATGTACCATCAGAAAAAGTACTATTAGCAATGTTTTTATATCGTGTATCATATTATATAATACCTGTAATTATAGGGCTTATATTATATGCTCAAGAATATTTTAAAAATATGGATGATGATATAAAAGATATAATAACAACAACTCTATCAAAAGTTGCACATATAGGGCTTGTTTTACTAGTATTATTATCCGGTGTTAGTTTATTAATAATCGAAGCTACTCCAGATTTAGCTAAAAAGATATTTATATTAAATAAAGTTTCTAGTTTTTCAATAGTTCATATACCACAGAAAATATCTATAGTAATGGGATTTTTATTAATAGCAATGTCTAGAGTAATGATTTACAAGTCTAAAGGGATTTACAAACTAACATTAGCACTTATAATAGGCGCAGTTGTAATTACTCTTATAAGAGATCCTTGGTACTATAGAAGTGCTTATTTAGCTATAGTTGCAACATTATTATGGGTTAGTAAAAAACAATTTTACAGGGAAAGTTTTATAATGAGATGGGGAGTTTTTATACAAGATATAATTTTACTACTATCGTTCCAATGTTTATATATTTACACAGTATATGCAAACTTAAGTGGGAAAATAGGCAAACTACCTATTGCAAACTATAAAATACAATCTATAAAACACTATGGGCTATCTTTATTAGGACTTAGTATAAGTGGTCTTATAATTGCTATATTTTTATTATGGATGATTTATAATATAAATAAAGATAATGATTTTCCTCGCAAACACATAGATGAATGTGAAGAAGATGTCAAAAATATAGTTGAAAAATTTGGAGGATCACCATTAATACATTATATTTACTTGAAAGATAAATTTGTATATATAAATGAAACTAAAGATGTTTTACTTCAATATCAAATATCTGCTGATAAAATAGTAATACTTGGGAATCCGGTAGGCAATAAAGAGAAAGTATTTGAAACTATTGAAGAGTTTTACAACCTTGCTGATTTATATGGGTATTCTCCAGTATTTTGTGCAATAGATAAAACTATGATGCCTGATTTACATGAAACAGGATATGAGTTCATGAAATTAGGAGAAGATGCATTGGTAGATTTGAAAAACTTTACGCTAGAAGGTAGAAAGATGAAAAGCGTAAGAAACGCATTATCTAGAGTAGAAAAAGAAGGTTATAATTTTGAAATTATAAATCCACCATTTTCAGATGAATTATTCAATGATCTAAAAGAAGTTTCGGATGAATGGTTAGGAGGTCGACAAGAGAAAGGATTTTATATAGGTTTTTTCGACAAGGAATATTTAAATAAACAACCTATGGCTATAGTTAGAAATAGTGAAAATGAAATAAAAGGCTTTAGTAATTTAATGCCTATGTATGATAATAAAAAAACATTATCTATAGATTTAATGCGTTTTTCACATGAAACATGTAATGGAATAATGGATTTTATATTTGTAAATCTATTTAAGTGGGGAAAAGAACAAGGTTATGAGAGATTCAATATGGGTATGGCACCATTATCAAATGTAGGAAGATCTAAATACTCGTTCTTATCAGAAAAAATAGCTGCACAGATATATTCTCATGGACAAAATTTTTATTCATTTAAAGGCTTAAAGAAGTTTAAAGAAAAATATTGTGACATATGGGAAGGGAAATATATGGCATATAGAAAGAAAACTTCTTTACTTACAACAGCATTACAAATAATAATAGTAGCTGAAAAACCCATAGATAAATTAAGATTAAAAAACTCCTCTAATTAGAGGAGTTTTTTAATACTTATTTCATAGATTTTAATATTTCTAATAGGTACTTCCAAGTATTTTCAGTTGAAGATATACTTAAGTGCTCATTTGGAGTATGAACGTCATACATGTCAGGTCCAAATGATATAGCTTGAGTATTAGATATCTTATCTAGTAATAAACCACACTCAAGACCAGCGTGTAAAGCCATTACTATAGGATCTTTACCTGTAAGATTTTTATATGCTTGTACACATATTTTTTCCAATTGTGAATCTTTAGCATATTCCCAAGCTGGATAGTCACTAATTAATTGAAGACTTCCACCAAACTCAGATATTAAAAGATTCATTTTATCTGTTATATCTTCTTTACGAGATTTTACAGAACTTCTAACTGCGCATTCAAAGGTAACTGTAGAGTCTGTAGTTCTAAGAACTCCTAGGTTAGTAGAGCTTTCAACTAAATTTTCTATATCCATACTCATAGTTTGTATATCATTTGGTATTAAATTAAGCATTTTTATAACTCTGTTTTTAGAAGTAGAGTCAAGGATTGATTCAGGCGTATTAGTTTCAGAACATACTATTTCAAGACCTGGATCAGAAGTTCTAAGTTCATGTTTAAATGTATTAGTTATATCTTTTATATGAGTTAAAAACTCATCTATTTGGTCGTTGTTAACCATTATTATGCAGTCAGATTCACGAGGGATAGCATTGTTTTTAGAACCACCTTCAACTTTAGCTATATCAAAGTCAACATTTAATGAATTTAATAGTCTTCCTAATAATTTGTTAGCATTTCCTCTTTGTTTTATTATATCCGATCCAGAGTGTCCACCTAGTAATCCTTTTATTTCTAAAAGATAAGCTTTTCTAGGAGTTTCTGGTTTTATGAATTTAACAGGTAAAGTTGATAAAGCAGTTACACCACCTGCACAACTTACTAAAAGATAACCTTCTTCTTCTGAATCTAAGTTTAATATGTACTTACCTTTTACAAGGCTTCCATCTAATTCCATAGCACCAGTCATGCCAGCCTCTTCATCAACAGTTAAAAGCACTTCTAAAGCTGGATGAGCTATATCATTAGAAGCAAGTACAGCAAGTCCCATAGCAACAGCTATACCGTTATCAGCTCCTAAAGTTGTATCAGTTGCATATATATAATCTCCGTCTATTCTTAAATTGATTGGGTCTTTCATAAAATCGTGATTAGTACTTTTGTTTTTCTCACAAACCATGTCCATATGACCTTGAAGAACTACACCAGGTACATTTTCATATCCAGGAGTTGCGGGCTTTCTTATTATTATATTTAGACTTTCATCTTGAATAGTTTCTAAACCTAAGCTTTCACCAAAGTTGCGTAAGTAGTCACTTATAGCCTTTTCATTTTTTGATCCTCTAGGTATTTGAGATATCTCTTCAAAATACTTAAAAACTAAACTAGGCTGTAAATCTTTTAAAACATTACTCATAAAAAACATCTCCTTGCTAAAAATTAAATTATATATATCACAAAATAGACTTGATTATGTATAATATATAAATAGTATAGTACAAAAATACACAAAATACATAAAATACACTTAAATTTCGCATAAAAATTTCTTAAGGAGGAAGCATGAATAAAAAATCGCTAAAAACTTTAGAGTTCGATAAAATAAAATCGTTGTTAAAAGAAAAAGCTTCATCTTCTTTAGGGTTAAAATACATTAATGAATTAATACCTAGCTCAGACTATGAAGAAGTAAAATATAATCTAGAAGAAACTAGTGAGGCTCAATCTATACTTATAAAAAAAGGTGGAGTAAACCTACAAGGTTTACATGACGTAGAAGATAAAGTAAAAAGAGCAAAAGTTGGAGCATCTATAGATCCAGGTAGTTTGTTAATGATAGCAGACACTTTAAGAGTTGCTAGGATTTTAAACAATAACTTATCTTCAAATGAAGAAGAGGCTTTTAACTATCCAATAATACAAGCATTATCAAATGGATTATACACTTACAGAGATGTAGAAGACAAAATTTATAATGCCATAGTAAGTGAAGTAGAAATTTCAGATAACGCTTCAAGTGAATTAAGAACTTTAAGAAGAAAGATAATACAAAAAAATCAATCTATAAGATCTAAATTAAATGGAATAATAAGTTCAACAACTTATCAAAAATATCTACAAGATGCAATTATATCAATAAGAGGAGATAGATTTGTAGTTCCTGTAAAATCTGAATACAGATCTCAAGTATCTGGTATAGTTCACGATCAATCATCATCAGGAGCAACTTTGTTTATAGAACCTATGAGTATAGTTGAAATGAATAATGAGCTTAGACAACTTAGATTAAAAGAAAAAGAAGAAATAGAAAGAATACTAAGTGAATTATCATCTATGGTTGGAGAAATAAGTGATGATATATTAAGTAATCAAGAAATTTTAGGGAAAATAGATTTTGCATTTGCAAAAGGAAAATTGTCGTTAGCATTAAAAGGTATAGAACCAAAGTTAAATAAAGAAAATTATATAAATATAAAAAATGGAAGACATCCCCTATTAGATCCTAAAATTGTAATAGGAAATGATGTAAGACTAGGAGAAGACTTCCATACGTTAGTTATAACAGGACCTAACACAGGTGGTAAGACTGTAACTATTAAAACTGTAGGATTATTTGCACTTATGGTTCAAAGTGGATTACACATACCTGCAGATTATGGAACAAGTATGTGTGTATATGACAATGTATTTGCAGATATAGGTGATGAACAAAGTATAGAGCAAAGTTTATCTACATTCTCATCCCATATGACTAATATAGTTTCTATATTAAATGAAGTAACTGAAAATTCATTAGTAATATTTGATGAATTAGGTGCAGGAACCGATCCTGTAGAAGGTGCAGGGCTTGCTATAGCAATACTTGAAGATGTAAATATGGCAGGAGGTAAATGTATAGCTACCACTCACTATAGTGAGATAAAGCATTATGCACTTACTAAAGAAGGTGTAGAAAATGCAGCTGTAGAATTTGATTTAGAAAATTTAAGACCAACATACAGACTATTTATTGGTGTTCCAGGAAAATCTAATGCATTTGCTATATCTAAAAGACTTGGGTTAAGTGATTATATAATAAATAGAGCAAAAGAATTTATAGATACTGATACAATAGCTGTAGAAGACGTAATTCATAGTTTAGAAAAATCAAGAGTAGAAGCTGTAGAAGAAAAAGAAGAAGCGACTAGATTAAGAAAAGAAATTCAAGAACTAAAAGAAGAATATGAATCCAAATTAGATAAAATATATGTTCAAAGAGAACGAATGTTAGAAGAAGCAAAGCAAGAAGCATTTAGAATTACAAGACAAGCCAAAGAAGAAACTGAAGAAGTTATAAAAGAACTTAGAAGATTAGAAAAAGAAAGTATATCTAAAGATAAAAATAGAAAAATAGAAGAGTTGAGAAAAGAAATATCAAACTCAATGGGTGCTTTACAACCAAGCGTAAAAAGCATGATAGTCCCAAAAACATCATCAAAGGAAATAAAAGAATTAAAGGTTGGAGATGAAGTTAAGGTAATAACTTTAAACCAACAAGGATCTGTAGTTTCAGTTGATAATAATAAAAAAGAAGCTGTTGTTCAAATTGGTATAATGAAAATGAATTTACCATTTAAGTCATTGGAAAAAGCTAAAAAAGATCCAAAATCAACAGTTACAAAGGCAACTAGAAATGTGATAAAATCTAAATCAGGAAGAGTAAAAAATGATGTGGATTTAAGAGGAATGACTCTAGAAGAAGCTAGAGAAGAAGTAGATAAGTACCTTGATGATGCTTGTTTAGCAGGGCTTGAAAAAGTAACTGTTATACATGGAATAGGAACAGGAGTACTAAAAAGTGGAATAACTGAAATGTTAAAAAAACATAAGCATGTAAAATCTCAAAGACCGGGTCAGTATGGCGAAGGTGGTATGGGAGTTACTATAGTAACTTTAAAATAAGGTGATGGAAAAATGATATTAGTATCGGCGTGTTTATTAGGAATAAACTGTAAATATGATGGCGATAATAACAAGCATGAAATAGTTAGAGAGTACTTAAAGGGAAAGCAATTTATTTTAGTTTGCCCAGAACAATTAGGCGGATTAAGTACTCCTAGAACTCCATGTGAAATTAAACATGGAGATGGAATGAATGTTTTATTAGGAATATGCAAAGTTAAAAATAAAGATGGAGAAGATACCACAGAAAATTTTACAAAAGGTGCTAAAGAAACATTAAAAATAGCAAAATTATACAATTGTACAGAGGCAATATTAAAGGAATTTAGTCCATCTTGTGGAAGTAATAGAATATATGATGGCACATTTTCAGGAAGGAAAATTGATGGACAAGGTGTTACCGCATGTATTTTAAAAAATGAAGGTATAAAAATTATTAGTGAGAAAGATTTAGAAAAATAGACATATACTTGAAAAAAATTATAATTTGTTTTATCATAAAGTGTTAAAGAATAAGGAAGGAGTGGTGACATGCAAGATTTTAAAGTAGAAGTAGCAAAATTGTTAAAAGAGAAAATAGAAGATTTATCTCTAGAAGAAATAGTAAAGTTAATAGAAATACCACCAAATAGCGAGATGGGAGATTATGCATTCCCATGTTTTAGATTAGCAAAAGTATTTAGAAAAGCTCCAAATATGATAGCTTCAGATTTAGCTCAAAGCATAGAAGCTAAAGATGCTATATCAAAAGTTGAACCAACAGGAGGATATGTTAACTTTTTCGTTAATAAATCTCAATTAGCTAAGAATGTTATAAATGATGTATTAACTCAAGGAAAAAAATATGGACGTAGTGAAATCGGAAAAGGTCAAAATGTTATTGTGGAGTTCTCATCTCCTAATATAGCGAAGCCTTTCCATATCGGACATATAAGAACTACAGTTATAGGAAATGCTTTATACAAAATATATGAATCACAAGGATTTAATACTACAAGAATAAATCATTTAGGTGATTATGGTACTCAATTTGGTAAGTTAATAGTAGCTTTCAAAAAATGGGGAGATAAAGAAGTTGTTGAAGCTAGTCCTATACCAGAATTATTAAAATTATACATACAATTCCATGATGAAGCTGAAGCTCATCCAGAAATGGAAGATGAAGCTAGAGCTTGGTTTACTAAGTTAGAAAACGAAGACGAAGAAGCTGTAGAATTATGGAAATGGTTTAGAGATGAAAGTTTAAAAGAATTCAACAGAGTATATGATTTATTAGATATAGAGTTTGATTCTTTAGCAGGAGAAAGTTTCTATTCTGATAAAATGCCAAGAGTAATACAAATGCTAGAAGATAAAGGGCTTTTAAAAGAATCTAAAGGAGCTAGAATAGTAGAATTAGAAGATTATAAGATGCCTCCAGCTCTTATAACTAAGAACGATGGTTCTACATTATATATGACTAGAGATTTAGCCGCAGCTATATATAGACAAGAAACATATAATTTTGATAAATGCGTATATGTAGTTGGAACACAACAAAACCTACACTTTGAACAATGGTTTAAAGTTATAGAGCTTATGGGATTTGAGTGGGCTAAAAACTTAGTACATGTTGGATTTGGTATGGTTGCATTAGAAGAAGGAACTATGTCAACTAGAAAAGGTAGAGTCATATTCTTAGAAGATGTTTTAAAACAAGCTATAGAAAAAACAAAAGAAACTATACTTGAAAAAAATCCAAATGCTGAGAATGCAGATGAGATAGCTAAACAAGTTGGGGTTGGAGCTATAGTATTCCAAGAGTTATCTAATAGTAGAATAAAAGACTATACATTCTCTTGGGAAAGAACATTAAGCTTTGAAGGAGAGACTGGACCATATGTGCAATATACTCATGCTAGATGTTGTTCTGTTTTAAGAAAAGCTAATATGGATATAACTGCAGATATAGACTACAATGTATTAAGTGATGCTGATAGTTCGGAAGTTTTAAAGTTAATAGCATCATTTAATGATAGCATAGTAGGCGCAATGAGAAAAAATGAACCACACATAATAACAAGATTTGTATTAGACTTAGCACAAGCATTTAATAAGTTCTATCATGATAATCCTATATTAGTAGATGATATAGAAGTTAAGAAAGCTAGACTAGCACTAGTTGCAGCTACAAGACAAACTATAGAAAATGCTCTTGCTATGTTAGGTATGGGTGCACCTCAAAGAATGTAGTAAATATGTGATTGTCGAAAAATAATACTTTACATCTAAATTTAGGGTATTGTATAATTAAATTAAGAAATGACTCTGAAAGATGAGTTAATTAGAATTAAAAGATATATATGGAAGTAGAGTATATAAAAACTATTCTACTCCCCCCCTACATTTACGGCAGCTAATAGCTGCCTATTTTTTTTAAAAATCAAAGCCATTAGCTTATAAAAGTATATCAAGTTGATTAATTGATAAAACTATAAAATAGTTTGTGCGTTAGGAAGGTAGTATCCATGAAAGAAGAGTTATTAAAAAAAGCATATATAAGTGCATTTAGAATTGAGGATAAATACATAAAAAATATGATTATCTTGAATACTAAGTCTTTAATTGATGATTTAGCTCAAAGGTATGTAAAAATAGATGAAAATAGATTAAGAGATGAGTTACTATACTATAGATTTTATGGTGAAAAATTAAAAGATATAAATATCATAAATATTTTATTTCCTATTATAATATCTAATACAAATATGAAAAAAAGTGAAGAGGAAGTTTTAAAATCTATAAAATATTATGTATTATTCAATAAACAAAATGAATATATGAATGATTACTTAATATCCAGTTTAATATACAACACATTAATTCATGCTATTATAGAAAATAGCAATATAAAATATGAAGAATTGATGCAAAAAATAAAATCAACAATAATTGAATTTGTTCATGATATGGAAAAATCAGAAGTTATTAAATTTGAAATGAAAAGAATTCAAGTAATTCAAACTATAGATAGGTATATAGATTTAAAAGTAAGTGATTACGAAGAAAATAAGATAATAACTAATTTGTTAAATGTTATATACGATATATATA
>NZ_JAKEDR010000130.1 GCF_023653455.1 Paraclostridium ghonii | reverse complement strand
AAAATATATAGATTAAAGTTATATATTTTTGAATATTTTCAGTTAGAAAATATATATAGAAAGTGAGAGTATATTTTGCTACGCAATTTGAAAAGATGTTTAAAATGTAGCTAAAATATACTCTCACTTTTTTGTTAAAATAAGTTGTAATTAATATGAATTAACACCACTTTACATTTGGAATTACTTGTAAAGTAGTGTTAATCAAGCTAAGAAAATATCTAAGTTTAAGAATTTTAAAAATTTTGATGATGAAAAGTACGCTAAATCTAAATCACCTAAAAAATCTATGTCTAATCCAGATATTAAATTAGGTTATCTAAATGAACACTTTTGATATGATTGTAGATATATGTATTTCAATAACTAGAAGAAAAGGTAGACAGTATATAATATTATGTGAATAAGTGGGCAAAATATCTTTTGATACAAAGGCAAAAAAGAAGCTTTAAATCTAGTTAAAGCATAGAATCACTCCTTATTTGAGTATAGTAAAATTTTACAAAATTATAATTTAAATGTTATTATTAGATTACGAAAAGAAACAATTTTTGATACAAATAAAGTTGCATGTATAAAAAGGAGGTATAATGTGATTAAATTTGAAAATATAGTAAAAAAATTTCAAGGTAACTATGTTTTAAGAGATATTTCATTTGAAATAGAAAAAGGAAATCTTGTAGCTATCATTGGAGAGAGCGGATGTGGAAAAACAACACTACTAAAGATGATTAACAGATTGATAAATCCGAGTAATGGTAAGATTTATATAAATGGAGAAGATATATCTAAAATAGATGCAATAAAGCTTAGGAGAAATATAGGATATGTAATCCAACAAACGGGATTATTTCCTCATATGACGGTTAGAGAGAATATTGAAATAATATCTAGAATCGAAAAAAGAGATAATTTTAATATTGAAGAGAGTACCTATAAATTAATGAATATGGTAGGGCTTGATCCTGAAAAATATTTAGATAGATATCCTACAGAACTAAGTGGAGGACAACAACAACGTATAGGAGTAGCAAGAGCTTTTTCAACAGATCCAGAAATAATATTAATGGATGAACCTTTTTCAGCATTGGATCCAATTACAAGAGTAGATTTACAAGATGAACTTGTTGAACTACAATCAAAATTTAAGAAAACTATTGTATTTGTAACTCATGATATGGATGAAGCGATAAGGATTGCAGATATGATATGTATAATGAAAGATGGAAATATAGTGCAGTATGACGTACCTGAAAATATTTTAAAAAATCCCATTAACGAGTTTGTATCAAACTTTATTGGGAAAAATCGTATATGGTCGTCTCCTGAATTTATAAAAATTTCAGATATTATGATTGAAAATCCAGTTACATGTAGTTCAGAGCTATCAATATTAAAAGCTATTGAGAAGATGAGAAGAAATAAAGTTGATAGTCTTATAGTCACCGATGTTATAACAAAAGAGTTTATTGGAGTTGTAAAGGCTAAATCTATAAGAGATATTGAAAATAAATCTCAGCGCATAGGATCTATTGTAAATAAAAAAACTACAACACTTAGCCCAAATGATAGTATTGTAGATGCATTAAATATTATCAATAAAAGTAAAGTTTCAGCTATTCCAGTTGTCAACGAAAATAAAATCATTAAGGGTTTGGTAACTAGAAGTAGCTTAGTTACTACATTAAGCCAGCAATATATAGAACTTGAGGAGGAATAGAATGAATTTACTAAATGATTTTATTCAAAATAAAGAACAAATAATAACTCTATTAATTGAACATATATATTTAACCATAATATCTGTAGGATGTGCCATTTTAATTGCTATTCCATTAGGTATTATAATAAGTTATAAAAAGAAATTGAGTAAGCCTATTTTAAGTATTGCAAATATCGTACAAGCTATCCCTAGTATGGCATTACTTGGTTTTTTAATTCCTTTTTTAGGAATAGGTAAATTGCCAGCTATAGTAACTGTTGTAATGTATTCTTTATTGCCTATAATTAAAAATACTTATACAGGTTTAGAAAGTATCAATCCGAGTACATTAGAAGCAGCTAAGGGAATTGGATTAACAAAATTTCAAATCTTAATGAAAATCCAAATTCCTCTGGCATTACCTGTTATTATGGCAGGGGTTAGGATATCAGCTGTAACGGCAGTAGGATTAATGACTATGGCTGCTTTTATTGGAGCTGGAGGGCTAGGATATCTTGTATTTTCAGGGATAAGAACTGTTAATAATAGTCAAATATTACAAGGTGCAATTCCAGCATGCTTACTAGCTTTAGTTGTGGATTTTGTTTTTGCAACGATTGAAAAGTTAGTTACGCCTAAAAACATACAAAAAAATGTTAGTAATAAAAATAAAAAATATAAAAAAGTTATTATGTCATTAGGTGCTATTATGGTAGTAATAGCTTTAATAATATCATCAATAAATAGTGGTGTAAAAAAAGATAAGGTTATAACAATTGGTGGAAAAGATTTTACGGAACAATCGATTTTAACAAATTTAGCAGCGTATATGATAGAAGAAAATACTGATATATCAGTAAACAAGAAAACTAATCTTGGAAGTACACAAGTTATTTTTTCAGCTTTAAATAATGGTGATATTGATATGTATTTAGAGTATATGGGGTCTGCATATTCTGATATACTTAAATACTCTCCTGTAAATGATATGGATAAAGTTTATAAAACAGTTAAAAATGATTTAAAAGCAAAAAATGATTTAGAAGTATTAAGCCCAATGTCATTTAATAACACTTATGCACTAGCTGTAACTAAAGAAACAGCTCAAAAATATAATTTAGAAACAATAAGTGATTTTGCTAAGGTTTCACAAGACTTTAAAGCAGGAACTACATTTGAATTTTTAAATAGAGAAGATGGTCTTTTAGGATTGAAAAAAGAGTATAACTTTGATTTAAAAAGTGAAGTTGCTTTAGATAGTTCACCAAGATATATTGCTTTAAACAATGGAGATGTAGATGTAATAGATGCATTCACAACAGATGGATTAATTAAAAAGTTTGATTTGAAATTGCTTGAAGATGATAAACAATTTTTCCCACCATATTATGTAATTCCAGTAATTAAAAGTGATGTTTTAAATAAATATCCTGAAATAGAAACTCTTTTAAAAGATTTAGGAGAAGTTTTAACTGATGAAATTATGATGGAACTTAACTATAAGGTAGATGAATTACACATGGATCCAGATGTTGTAGCAAAAGATTTTTTAATAGAGAAAGGATTAATTAAATAGTTGTATAAAACTATAATTCAACCTTATTGATGTGTTTGGAGTTGTGGTATATTTTGCTACACAAGCTGAAAAGATGCTTGAAATGTAGCTAAAATATACTACAACTCCATTTTATTTAACTAAGTTGTAATTAAGATAACTTCTTTAGAATTTATTCATATATTATTTTGATTCAAAAGATATGAAATTTGCATCTTTATTTTTTTCTTTAAATCTTTTGGCGATATCTTTCTTTTGTTTAAGATTATCGGTAGTATTAAGAGTAGCTAGTACCCCCTTAACGGTATCTTTAAATCTTTCAAGTGGAATTCCTATTGCCATTTCCTCATCCTTCCACTTAGCTAAAAATCTAGTACTTGGACATAATGTAGATATATTCATACGTCCATATAAATATGGTTCAACTGTAACTTCTGAACATATTCCTTGCATAGCAGCTATACTAGTATGAATTCTTTCTCCAGTATGATAAACATATCCTTGTTGTAATCTCATAGCTTGGTACGGATTAACTATAAAGATAACTATATCTGGAGTTATATCAAAATCTTCCAATGGTCCTACACCTACTCCATATGTAACAGCTTGAGTTCTATATAATCCCGCTACACCTTCTCTGGTTCTTCTAGCAGCTCCAAGTGTTGCATATAAATTATATGAAAAATACTCCATTCCTGATTCAATTCTAGTATTTGATGGTTCTAGGGCTAAAGCTGTAGTTCCTCCATCACAATTAATATGTTTTAATCTAGCTTTAAAACTTTTTCCTCTTGTAGCTTTTTCAACCATACAACAATAAGCAAGTTGTGACTTTGGTTCTTCCCAACTTAAATTATTATATTCGTCCTCGCAATAAAACAACTTAATTCCTATTGGTTTTCTACTTAAATTTAAAATACAGTTTAAATCTTCACAGTATTCCTTTATGATATTTGTATCGAATTTATCATGAGGTAACCCATAAGATATAGACTCGTGCTTAAATGGCAAATTAATCCCTCCTTGTTTTTAAATGTTATCCTAAAAATTTTAATCCAATATTAGTTAAACCATTCATAGAATATATAATAGTTATAGATATTACTAAAACTATGTATAAACCTGATGCTAACATCTCTTTTTTATGTAACACTAATTTTCTATAATATGTTCGTGTGTTGTATTTACCAAAGGCTCTAGTCTCCATAGCCATTGATATCCTTATTCCTTTTCTTACAGCAGTTGCCATCATAGGAATTATATAATTTTTACTATTATATATATTTAAAAATATATTTTTACTTTCTGATACTCCTCTTACTTGATATGCATGCTTTATTAAATCATACTCGTCTTTAAACGTAGGTATAAATCTATATGCAGTTAAAAATGCATATGCAAATTTAGGTGGTACTTTAAAATACTTAATCATTGATACAACAAATTCTGTTGGATCTGTTGTTTTTACAAATATGGCTGAGTATATACTAATAAGAATTATCTTAAACCCTAAACCAAACACAGTTATAATCATTAAAGGTTCTTTACTTATATATCTTGCTAAAAGGATAAAACCCATAAATCCAAATGACATTAATATAAATATTTTTATTGAATTAATTAGTTCTTTAATAGTTAATTCACTAAAAAATCTTACTAATATAAAACCTAAAACAATTAATGTAATAGGCAAAAATGGATTATATTCTATAGATGCTATAAGTGTAACTACAATTAATACAATTATTTTTAGAAATGGATTCATTTTATTTATAAATTTATTACTATTCATTTGTAGTACTTCTCTTTTCTAAAAAAAATTCTTTTACAATATCTATATCATTTCCATTATATTTAATTTTTCCTGAATCCATATAAATTATTTTATCACAGCAACTACTAACCAAATCTAAATCATGAGTTATCATAAGTATAGTTACTTCTTGCTTATTAATTTCGTAAAGTAGTTCTACAAGCTTTTTCAAGTTTTCTTTATCCTGTCCATAGGTGGGCTCATCCAAAATTAATAAGCTTTGTCCATTTATCATCATACTAGCTGTGCTTAGTCGTCTTTTTTGACCTTGGCTAAGCTCAAAAGGATTTGATTTTCTATTTTGAATTAAATCAAATTTATCTAAATACTCATTTGTTTTTGATTTAATTAATATTTTATCTTTGAATCTAATTTCTAAGCTTAAAGATAGTTCTTTCTCAACAGTCAATTTTATAAATTGATGTTCTGGGTTTTGAAAAACAAGTCCCATTTGTTCTCCTATTTGCATAGGATTTAAGTTTAATATATTACTATCTTTTAAAAAAATTTCACCTTCATAATCCTTGAAAAAGCCTATTAATAGCTTGGTTAAAGTAGATTTACCTGCTCCATTGTGTCCCACTATAGCAGCTATCTCTCCTTTGTGTAGTGAAAAATTTATATCATTCAAAATGTTTTTATTGTTATCATATGAAAAATTTATATTTTTCACATCTAAAACAATTTCATCTGAATATGATTTCTTTTTATGTCTTTTGGGGATGTTTTTTTCGATTACATATTTTTTTAAAAACTCATCTTTGTTTATAATTTTTGAACCTTTATCCTTTATTTCAATTACATAATCTATAATATCTTTAAACTCATCTATATTATGTTCTATTAAAATTATTGTTTTTCCCATTTCAACTTTTAACTTTTTAATTAAGTCTGCAATTTCCATTCTTGAAATTGGATCTAAATTTGCAGTGGGTTCATCCATTAATATAAGCTGTGGATTAATTGCCAATATAGAAGCTAATGCAACCTTTTGTTTTTCTCCTCCAGACAACTTATTTAGCTCTTTTTTCTTTAGATGTTTAATCCCTACTAAATCTAAATATTTATCAATAATACATTCCATATCATCTTCATTAGTATTTATATTTTCTAGTCCAAATGCAATTTCATCTTCAACGTTAAATGTACATAATTGACTTTCTGGATCTTGAAACATGTATGCAACCTGTCCAGATATATCTTTTGTATTTTTAGTTTCTATGTGACTTTCATTTAAAACAATATTTCCAGTCATATTACCTTCAATAATTTCAGGTATAACTCTTGCTAAACACATTAGAAGTGAACTTTTACCACAGCCACTTTTTCCTGTAATTAAATTAATAGTATTTTCTTTTATATCAAAACTTATATCTTCAAATATACTTTCACCTTCTGAAAAACTAAGGAATAAGTTTTTAACTCTTAACAATTTTAAATCCACTTCCTATCGTTTAATAAAGATTCTTTGATTTGTTTATTCTAAAACCATTAAGAACACCTGTTGATTTTAATCCATTACCTAAAATCATTGATAGTCCTGCACCTAATACAGCTGCACTTATTAATCGTATAACTATCATAACAAATATCATATTAGCGTAAAGATTCAATCCAAATACAAAGTAATCTCTTGTTGTAACGAATATAGTTGCTAACATAGCTGATAAAGCCATGCTTAATATTGAATAACTTTTATATCTTCCTAATGATAAAACGATTTCCACAGCTATTCCTTGTAATGCTGATGCGACTATTATATGTATTCCATATGGACTTCCTAATAATAAATTCATGACTCCTGTAAATAATGATCCTGTTATTGCTGCACCTGGTTTTCTTACTATAAATGCTGGAAGTAATGCAGATAAGAAATATATTCCACCTATCATGTCTCCACCTAATGGACCGAGTATGTTTTGAATAGGTTGATACAAACTATCCATTCCAGTAAATACTACTCCTAGAATAGCACTTAACATTGCAATTACAACGATTTCTTTTAATTTTAATTTATTTTCCATAAGAACCCTCCGCATTATTTTACATTTTTATCTGTATTATAACATATATCGAGGTCGCAATTTTCTTAGCCTATCTAAATCTATATAGTTTATTTCTATATATTTAAATAGAAATATAGATTAAATGAATTGTTAATTAATAAAAATAAGCACTATATAGTTTGATATATTAAAAAAAGCTAGGAAAGATATTTAAATACGCAATAAAAGACAAAATAAGAC
The DNA here is from genome assembly GCF_023653455.1 of Paraclostridium ghonii. GTDB lineage: Bacteria > Bacillota > Clostridia > Peptostreptococcales > Peptostreptococcaceae > Paraclostridium > Paraclostridium ghonii. The sequence goes on along the minus strand of NZ_JAKEDR010000130.1, from coordinate 2,460 downwards.
AATAAAAATATGTATAATTTATAGGAAAGTAAATGAGATTAAATAAAAGAAATGGAGAAGAAAGTAAGATATGAAAAGTAGAAAAGAAATCATTTTTGACATCTTATTTGGAGCTATATTTTTAACGAATATAGTATCTATAGGCGTAGTAGTTTTTATGGTTTTAAATAAAAGCTATGAAAATATTTTACCGATAATAGGTAATTTTGGGTTTGTTGAGTTCGCACTAATAATTATAATATCTATTGCTTGGTTTATTATTGATAATTCAACTAGTAATTTATTTAATGATGAACATGAAAAATTTAAGAAGATGACACTGTTATCTAAAGAAAATATTTATAATGTAAGGAAAAAAATAGGAGTACTATGTACTTATGAAAAACTTTATATAGTTGTAACTATTACTTCAGTAATATCATTGATTATAGGTATTATGAACTTTGCTCTAAAAACAGACTTTATGACAAGTGGATTTGGATTAATAATATTAGGTTTAATAGGATCAGTAATTATTATTTTAAAGAGTTTATACATAAAGTTAGAATCTCCAAATGAAGTAACTATAAATAGAGAAGAGCATCCACAATTATTTAAAGTAATAGATAGTGCAATTGAAATGACAAAAGCACCTCAATTAGATGAGATATGTATTCTTGATGATGAAAATATTGTAGTTACATGTATATTAAATGGCTTTGGAACTAATGGGAAAAATGTTTTAGGAATTGGTATTCAAGTTTTAAAAGTATTAAATGAAGAAGAACTTAAATCTGTAATAATTCATGAACTTGCTCATATATACAATGATGATACGAATATTTCAAGCAAAATTTCTAGGCGTTTAATTAGATGGAATGAAATAGTTTATAGAGTTGATGAAGGTGATAATATTATAAAAATGATATTATTATTACCATTTGCAAAATTTTATATAGAGAAGTTAGAGAGATATTTAGATGCAATGTCACAAACAAAAGAACTATTAGCAGATAAAGAAGTAGTTAAATATATGAGTGTAGAAATTTATGCTAAATCAACTATGAAGTTAGAAATTATGGAGAAATTTTTAGAAAATCCATATTCGAAGTTAGAGATTAGGTCAAATGATGAAGCACCTAAAAATTATTTTTCTATTTTATTTGAAGAGTTTGAAAGTGAAGTTGGTAAAAGAAAAGAACAGTGGATAAATCAGATAAAAAAGAGAGTATCATATATATATGATACTCATCCAAGCTTTAAAGAAAGAATGCAGGCATTAGGAATTGATGATTTTAACTATGAACTTAATTTTAAAAGTCAAAGTGATGATTACAAAAAAGAAATAGATACTTTAATAGAAATAAAAAATAAACAATGGTACGAATACTGGAGTAGCCAATGGAAAGAGCTTACTAAAGAGTATAAACAACAACTTGAAATTATAAAAAATTATAAAGATTCTGATGATATAGAAAAAATTATGGAGTATGGAGAAGCTCTTGAAGGTCTTGGGGAATATGAAAAGGCTTTAGATTTTTATAAAGATATTGCTTCAAAAGATAAAGAGTGTGCTATTTTTATGTATAAAGTTGGACAAATTATGCTTATGAATAATGATGAAGAGGGAATTGAGTTTTTAGAAAAAGCTGTAGAGTTAGATGGTAATTTTTTTATTAGTGCTATGGGCATTGTTACTGAATACTTTTTAGATAATGGAATGAAGGATAAAATAGATGAAATGTATGAAGAAGCTAAATAACTATTAAAATAGTTATAAGCACTAGATATACTCCATATGTTAACAATAAGATTAATCAAGGATGTTATGTCTATGCCATTTGCTACAGTTTTTGTTAAGGTGATTTTTTGATTAGTTTTTATATAACTCTAGTTATATTAGGTGGATAATTTACTGAACAATCTAGGAAAAGCTTGAGATATATTTAAAATAAATGGGAATATTCAGTATCGTAAAAAATTTACCTGTTTAAATTTTCGTTTTAAAAATTGGGAAGAAAAGCAGTATGTAAGTTTAGATAGAAAAAATCAAGTGAAAAATTTATTTAAGAGTAGTAGTGAGTTTTTTTACTTAAGTGGAGTAAGAGGTGTTATTCCAAACAGAATGAAATATTAATAAAATTTTAATTCTGTATTGTTAAATGGATTGATAGTATAAACTTTTATTTCCATTTAGTTAAAATCAAAGATTTTTAAGCGGAAACTATGAAATATGAATTCTAGCCAATATTAATAGAAAATTAATAAGAAAAATATAGGAGTGAGAGTATATTTTGCTATACAAGCTGAAAAGATGCTTTAAATGTAGCTGGAATATACTCTCACTCTCTTTTGTTTTGTGTAACTACAAATAAAACACTTTAAAATTAATTATATTTTAAAGAATGAATAACTTAAAAAAATGGAATAATTTACAAAATTAGACAAAATAATATATAATATTGTAGATATATAAATAAT
>NZ_JAKEDR010000013.1 GCF_023653455.1 Paraclostridium ghonii | reverse complement strand
AAATAAGCTATAATATAAAGTATAATAGGAAATTTAAAGTAAATATAGAAAAATATATATAAATTCACAGAAAATTCATATTGAACATATAATATATATATGTAAGTAAAATTTTTGACAAAAAATATGTTTAAAAGGTTACAAAAAATATACAAATTTAGAAAATTTGCTTTAATTTATTTTTAAAAAAAGAAGGGAGATTAAGTATGATTAATAGAAAAATTGCAACAGCTATATCAGTAACATCTTTAGGTATAGTACTATCAGGAACTGCTGTATTTGCTGATACTAAGACAGGGACAGTAACGGCAAGTGCATTAAATATAAGAAGTGGGCCATCGACAAATAACTCAGTAGTAGGATATGCAAGTAAAGGTGACAAGTTAGAAATATTAGAAACATCAAATGGATGGTATAAAGTTAAGCTTTCAAATGGAAAAATAGGATGGGGAAGCGGAAAATACATAAGTGTATCAGGAGAATCTAACTCACAAACTCCATCAACAGGAAAAACAGGAACAATAACAGCAGATGCACTAAACGTAAGAAGTGGACCATCTACAAGTTACAGCAAAGTAACTATGGTATATAAAGGTCAAAGTGTAACTATATTAGAAAGCTCAAATGGATGGCATAAAATAAAAACTCAAAGTGGACAAACAGGATGGGTTAGTTCTCAGTACGTAAGCACATCTGGAGGATCTAATAATGGAGGAGGATCAACAGAAACTCCATCAACAGGTAAAGGAACAGTAACGGCAAGTGCATTAAATATAAGAAGTGGACCATCTACAAGTAATTCAGTAATAGGAACAGCATATAAAGGAAATACTGTAGATATATTAAGTAGTTCAAATGGATGGTACAAAGTAAAATTATCAAATGGAAAAACAGGATGGGCCAGTTCTCAGTACATAAGTACTTCTGGAAATAATAATAATGGATCTAATAATGGAGGAGGATCAACAGAAACTCCATCAACAGGTAAAGGAACAGTAACAGCAAGTGCATTAAATGTAAGAAGTGGACCATCTACAAGTAATTCAATAGTAGGAACAGCATACAAAGGAAATAATGTAGATATATTAAGTAGTTCAAATGGATGGTATAAAGTAAAATTATCAAATGGAAAAACAGGATGGGCCAGTTCTCAGTACATAAGTACTTCTGGAAATAATAATAATGGATCTAACAATGGAGGCGGATCAACAGAGACTGGAAATGCTCAATCTGTAATAAATTTAGTTAAATCTCAGCTTGGAAAGCCTTATGTTTGGGGAGCTGAAGGACCTAATAGCTTTGATTGCTCTGGGTTAGTATTATATGTATATGGTAAAAATGGAGTGAAAATGCCAAGGACATCAAGAGAACAATCAAATGTAGGAACAACTGTAAGTCAATCTCAATTAAAACCTGGTGATTTAATATTTTCAAGTACTGATGGAAGTGGAGGAGTTAATCACGTAGGTATATATATAGGTAATGGACAAATGATACACGCGCCTAAAGCAGGAGATGTAGTAAAAACTACTAGCATAAATTCATCATATTGGCAAAATGCATTTGTAAAGGCAAAGAGAGTTTTATAGATATTAGGTTATAGGGAGATATTTTTTAAAAAAATATCTCCCTATAATAGTTTTATGGAAATTTATCTTAGAATTTTTTTATTATTTGAGGCAATACTATAGTGTAAAACTCAAATATATTTTATAATTAATTTAGATAAATTTGGAGGTGGAGAAGTGAAGAAAAAAATATCATCTTTAGTTTTAGTACTTATAATGTTAATATGCATCACTCCTATAAATGCATTTGCAGATGATAATCATAAAACTATTGTTATAAACATGAATAGAAGCAACTTTTTAGATTTTTTAGAAATACCTACACTAAAAAAAGAATTAGAAAATCGTGGATATATTGCATTAATGAATGTAAGAGGAGACCAAGGTACGGGAGATAATAGGTCATATGCTAGTATTGGAGCTGGGGGAAGAGTAAATACATATAATACAGATTTTATAGGTTTTAAAAATGTAGATAAAGATAATAGTATTGTTTATCAAAGTGCTACAGCGAAAAAAGCAAAAGGAGTAAATGATACAAATATAAACTTATCTATAAATGATAACTTAGATAAAGGAAAGTATGGCTCTACATTGGGAGAACTAGGGCAAACTTTAAATAATAATGATTTAAACATTTCAGTTTTAGGAAATGCTGACATAGGAACAAAGCCTGAAGAATTAAATAGAAATATTGCTGCTATGGCAATGGATAACTATGGAAGAGTAGATAGTGGTAATGTAGACGATATAAACAAAAAAGATGAAAAAATGCCTTTTGGTATAAGCACAGATTATAACAAATTAAAAAGTGAAACAAAAAAGTATTATGATAAAAGTGATGTAATATTTATAGAATTAGGAGATACATATAGATTAGATTTGTACAAACCTTACTTAAATGAAAATACTTATAAATCTATGGAAAAGGAAATACACAAAAATATAGATTCATATTTACAGTATATATTTAATATGATAGATGAAAATGATACAGTATATATAATGAGTGCATTTCCAAAAGATATAGATTATAAAAACAAAAGAAGATTGTCTCCTGTCGTGAAATTTGATGGAAATGGTAAAGGATTACTAAGATCAACAACAACTAAAAGAGATGGTATAATTGGGAATGTAGATATAGGAGCAGGTATACTTGCAGATTATGATTTACAATCAAAACATATGGTAGGAAAAGAATTAAAGAATATAAACAGGGATGATAGTAGAGAGTTTATAGAAAAAGAATACAAAAAAATTGTGAGTATATCTAGTGTAAGAAGTGGTGTAATTCAATTTTTTATAAACTCTGTATCTATAATATTAGGTATAACTATAGTTTTATTATTATTTAAAAACAAAATAGATTGTAAATCTAAGTTAAATACTAAGAAAATATTTAACATATTGAAAGAGTTAAGTAAATTGGGATTAATAATGCCAATTGCATTTTTATTAGCGCCTGTATTTAATGTTAATACAAAGATAGGGATATATTTATCTATATCTATATTTACATTGTCTATATATTTAATTTCAAAATTAATATTTAAATCTGACAATAAACAAATAGGATTTTATGCAAGCTTGTCAATTATAGTTATAATTATTGATGCATTACTATCTTCATACTTGATGAAAAATAGTATAATGTCGTATGATCCAATAGTAGGAGCTAGGTACTATGGAATAGGAAATGAATATCAAGGGATAATTATAGGGTCGTCAATATCTGCGATGTCAATTTTAATTATGAATAAAAAAATTCCTAAGATAATAGTTCCAATAGTATCATTAATAATTTTATTTGTTAGTGCCGCTCCAACAATGGGAGCAAATGTTGGATCAGCAATATCTGAAAGTGTAGCATTAATTTTATTTACAATGCTTGTGTTTGATGTGAAAATAGATTTAAAGAAAGCAATACTTATATTATTTGGAGCAGGATTAGTAGTATTAGGATTTGCAGCTATAGATATGTTAAGTGGATCAGAATCTCACTTATCATTATTTATTAATCAAATATTAACAAGTGGACCAACTGCCATAATAGAAACATTTGGAAGAAAGATATCTATGAATATACAACTTATGCAAACTAGTTCATGGGTATATATAATATATGTAGGAGTTATAGGATTAATAATAACTAGAATTTTCTACAAAAAAGAGTTTAATGAAATAATGAGTGATGGAAGTTATGTTAAAAAGGCATTAATATCTATTGGGTCTGGAGCTATAGTAACCTTCCTTGTAAATGACTCAGGTGTAGTTTCAGCAGCAACGACGATGTTGTATATAATTATACCGTTTTTAACAATAATAATTAATAAAGTAATATTTAAAGAAAAATAAAAAATGGGCTGTTGCATGGATAATTTTAAATTACCATGTATCAGTCCATTTTTACGCTTAAGGAAATTACGCTTACAAAAAAACTGGGTATAACTTGTGAAACTTAGCTATATCAATTACTATGTTTTAAGCGTAAAAAAGGATTTTGAGCAACGTACGAAGTCGTTGGCGACATGAAGTGATTCGCCGACGTAGTCGTTCAAGCGAAGCGAATTTTTTATTTTATTTAGAAATTAGTTTACATAAAGTTAACATACGATGAAAGGTTATTTATACCAATAATATAGTTTAAAGGCAAAATATACATTATAATTAAATTATATATTTTGGAGGTGGTAAGATTGAAATATATAATAAAAAATTTATTTTTAATAATTATTATACTAGTATGTATTATTCCTACAAATACATTTGCATATAGTAAACATAAAACAGTTGTTATAAATATGAATAGAAGTAACTTTTCTGATTTTTTAGAAATACCAATATTAAAAAAAGAATTAAAAAATCGTGGATATATTGGATTGATGAATGTAAGGGGAGATCAAGGGACTGAAGACAATAGAGCATATGCTAGTATTGGAGCTGGAGGAAGAGTAAATACATATAGTACGGATTTTACAGGTTTTAAAAGTGAAGATAAGGATAATAGTATTATTTATCAAAGTGTTACCGGAAAAAAAGCAAAAGGTATAAATGATACAAATATAAATTTATCTATTAATGATAATATAGAAAAAGGTGAATATGGATCTACATTAGGTGAATTAGGGCAAGTCCTAAATAATAACGACCGAAAAGTTTCGGTTCTAGGAAATGCTGATATAGGAATAAAGCCTAAAGAATTAAATAGAAATATCGGGGCTATGGGGATGGATAACTATGGACGTGTAGACAGTGGTAATGTAGATAATATGAATGAAAAAAATGAAAGCCTGCCTTTTGGTATAAGTACAGATTATAATAAATTAAAAATTGAGACAAGAAAGTATTACAATGAAAGCGATGTATTGTTTATAGAGTTAGGGGATACATATAGATTAGATTTATATAGAAAGTATTTAAATGAAAACACCTATAAATCTATGGAAGAAGAAATTCATAAAAACATAGATTCATATTTAAAAAATGTATTTGACCTTATAAATAAAAATGATAAAGTCTACATAATGAGCGTGTTTCCAAAAGATATAGATTATAAAAATCAAAGAAGGCTTTCACCAGTTGTAAAGTTTGATGGAAATGATAAAGGTTTGCTAACATCGGCAACAACTAGAAGAACTGGAATAATTGGAAACTCAGATATTGGAGCAGGGATACTTGCAGATTATAACTTAGTGTCCGATAAAATGGTAGGTAGAAAGTTAGATACTATTAAAAATAATAATAATCTAGACTTTATTAGCAAAGAATATAGCAATATTATAAATATGGCTAGTGTTAGAAGTGGTATAATCAAACTTTTTATAAACTTTATATCTATAATATTAGGGTTAACTGTAATTTTATTGTTAATTAGAAAAAAAACTGAAAATAAATTTAATACAAATACAATATTTAATATATTAAAAGAATTAAGCAAATTTGGGATAATAATACCTATAGCATTTTTATTAGGGCCTATTTTAAATTTAAATTCTCAATTAGGAATATATATATCTATAATATTAATAGGCATATGTATCTATATTATTGGTAAGGTAATGTTTAAACAGGACTATAAGCAAATAGGATTTTATGCAACATTAACGATTCTGGTTGTGTTAGCTGATGCAACTTTAGGAACATATTTGATGCAAAATAGTGTAATGTCTTACAACCCAATAGTTGGAGCTAGATATTATGGCATAGGTAATGAGTATGAAGGTGTTGTAATTGGTGCTTCTATAGTATCTATGGGTGTTTTAATATTTGAGAAAAAGTTAAATAAGGTTTTTGTGCCTTTAATATCTGCGGCTATAGTTTTCATAAGTTCTACTCCAACAATGGGAGCAAATGTTGGATCAGCTATATCTACTACTTTAGCTCTAATACTATTTACTTTATTTGTATTTGATAAAAAAGTAGATTTTAAAAAAGTTGTATTTATATTTATTGGAATAGGAGTCGTAGTTTTAGGGTTTGCAGTTATAGATATGTTAAGTGGATCTAAATCTCATTTATCTCTATTTATTAATCAAATATTAGTAAGTGGGCCAACTGCTATAATAGAAACCTTTGGAAGGAAGATATCAATGAATATACAACTTATACAAACTAGTTCATGGGTATATATAATATATGTAGGAATTATAGGATTAATAATAGCTAGAATTTTTTACGAAAAAGAATTTTGTGAAATTATGCGTAATGAAAGTTATGTTAAAAAGGCATTAATATCAATAGGAGTTGGAGCTGTAATAACATTCATTGTAAATGACTCAGGAGTAGTTGCGGCAGCAACTACTATGTTATATATAATTATACCATTTTTAATAATTATAGTTAATAAAGTAACATCTTATACTAATAAATCATAAATTATAATAAATGAAAAGCACTAGGCAAAAAATGGGGGAGTTTTATGAAAAAGCAGAACTTAGGAATTGTTATGTACTCAAATGAAAATAGTGCTAAAGTTAAGATTGAAACTAATAAAAAATACTTAAACAGCATTAATTACCAAGGAAATAAAAGTAATATAATAACAGCAAGTAACTATATAGGTGCTAAGACTGGACAGCATGTCTGCGTAGAATTTAATAGTATAAAATCTATTAAATTAATGTATATATTCTATATACAACCTGTGCTATTTGCAATTGTAGGCTTGTTAATTGGAAATTATATGGCATTAACATTAAATCAACCAAGTTTATTATATGAAATAACTTTTGCTTGTATTATTTGTACTATAGCTGTAATATATAAAGACTATTATAAAGAGAAAAATAAAAAAAATATAAAGATACAAGCTGATATAAAAAAAATTTTATAAAATACAACAAAAAAGAGATATTTTCAAAATAAGTTATAAAAATTTTGAAGATGTCTCTTTTTTAAATTTATTAGCATTTATTAACATGACGTAGTATAATTTAAATAGATTAAGTAAGGAGATGATTTAATGAACTTAAATAGAAATGATGAGTGTTGGTGCCAAAGTGGTAAAAAATATAAAAAATGCCATATGGAATTTGATTTGAAGTTAGAAGAATTAAAAAAACAAGGGAATGAAGTTCCAACACATGATATTATAAAAAATAAAGATCAAATAGAAAAAATAAAAGAAAGTGCTAGAATAAATAATGAAGTTTTAGATTTAGTAGGAAAAAATATCAAAGAAGGAATGACTACTGAAGACATAAATAATATAGTACATGAATACACAGTCTCTCAAGGTGCAATTCCAGCTCCATTAGGATATGGGGGATTTCCTAAAAGTGTTTGTACATCTATAAATTCTGAAATTTGTCATGGTATACCTAGTGAAGAAGTGGTATTAAAAGATGGAGATATAATAAATGTAGACGTATCAACTATATATAATGGTTATTACTCAGATGCATCTAGAATGTTTATGATTGGAAATGTAAGTGAAAATGCTAAAAAATTAGTTGAGGTTACAAAAGAGTGTTTAGAAAAAGGTATTGAAGCTGTTAAACCTTGGTGTCATATAGGGGATATAGGTGAAGCTATTCAAGAGCATGCTGAAAAAAATGGATATTCAGTAGTTAGAGACTTTGGAGGACATGGTATAGGATTAAGCTTCCATGAAGATCCATTTGTATTTCACTATGGATCAAAAGGAGAGGGGATGGTATTAGCTCCTGGTATGATATTTACTATAGAGCCTATGATAAATGAAGGAAGTTATGATTTATATATAGATGCTGAAAATGAATGGACAGCATATACTGATGATGGTTCTCTTTCAGCTCAATGGGAACATATGATTTTAGTAACAGAAGATGGAGTAGAGATAATAGCAAAATAAATAATAATATCATTGATAAGTGCATATGTATATTATTAGCACAAGTTACTTTTAAGAGGTGGTTTATGAACTGTAATAAAACTGAAGTAACAAATAACATTAATAATAACTATAATTGTAAAAATAATAAACAAAACTCAGGATTAATGAATTATACATATGCAGAGTACGTAATATTATCAGCAACACTAGCTTATGCTATAGGCGAAGAACTAAATGATGCAGATTTAACTCTTTTTTTAGTTTTTTTAAGTCAATTATCATCAGATTTGTCATTAATAATAACAAAGAGAGGATTTGAAAAAAATCAATCTCAACAACAAGCTATAGTATCTGAAACATTGACTGAAGAAGACATTGAGAATGTAACCTCATATGAATTAACTAGAGGGAGAAAAAGAAAAGTTAAAAAAAGAAAAGTAAAGAAGAAAAAGACTTTATAGCTGAAAGTAAAGTCTTTTTCTTTTTTTATAAAATTAATAAGAATTTACGAAAATAAATGAATTATACAGAATAAATATATATAATTAAATAAGGGGAAACTTAAAACCTACCTTTAATTACAAAAAAAACCGTGTAATATAATGTAGAGTTTTAAGATATGACAATTAGAAAAGAACGGGGGAAATAGAATTGAAAAAATTCAAATTATTTACTATAAGTTTAATAATAGTATCAAGTATAATCTTTATTACTGGATGTACATCTTCATCTAAGGCTGAAAATACACTAAATGAGTATATTGAATCCTGGCAAAACCAAGATTTTGAAAAAATGTATGTTATGCTTTCAAAAGAATCTCAAAAAAATATAAGCAAAGAAGATTTTATACAATCATATACAGATATATATAAGCGTATAAAAGCAAGGGATATTAAAATATCCAAAACAGATGAAAGTTTTGATGAAGGAAAAGATATATATCTAAATGTAAGTATTGAAACACTTGGGGGTAAAATAGACTCATCAAAAGTTAAAATAAGAATAGCAAAAGAAGAAAAATACTACAAGATTGATTGGGACTATGGATTAATTCTTCCTGATTTAAAAAAGGAAGACAAAGTAGGGATAGAAACAGATGACTACAAAGGTAAAAGAGGTAGCATATATGATAGAAATAATAATTTAATTGCAGGGGAAGGACAGTTAAAACAAGTACAATTAAATTTAAGTAAATTTAAAGATTCTAATGAAAAGAGCAAAATAGATGAAATAGCCAATACTTTAGATATAAGTACAAGTTATATTGAAAATAAAATAAATGCAAATTCAAATCCAGAACATGCTGTAGATATAGTAAGTTTACTAGATTCTGAAAATGAGAAAATAGAAAAATTAATTCAAATACCTGGAGTTCAAGTTTCTACCAATAAACATGCCAGAGTGTATAATGGTGGAGAAGCAATAGGTAGTTTAATTGGATACACTGGAAATATTACACAAGAACAGTTGAAAGATAAAAAAAATAAAGGATACAATAAGAATAGTGAAATAGGAATAGGTGGAATAGAGGAGATATATGAAGATAAATTAAGAGCACAAGATGGAGGCTGTGTATACATATTAACGCCTCAGGGTAAAAAAGATGTTTTAGCTGAGAAAAAAGTAAAAAATGGAGAAGATATAAAATTATCTATAGATATTGAGTTACAGAAAAAAATATATGATGAAATGAAAGAAGAAAAAGGAGCAAGTGTAGCTACAGATCCAAAAACAGGTGAAATTTTAGCAATGGTAAGTTCACCTTCATTTGATCCAAATAGTTACATGACATATATAACAAAAAGCGAAAAATCTAAGTGGGAATCAAGTAACAATGATCAATTAAAAAGAAGATTTAAAAACGCATACTCACCAGGATCAACAATGAAGTTAGTAACAGCAGCTATAGGGGTTCAAGATAAGAAGATAGATCCTAATAAAACTGTTGACATAAAAGGCAACTCATGGGAAGAATATGGGGTAACTAGGGTTACAGATCCTGGAAAACCAGTGAATTTAAAAGATGCAACAATATATTCAGATAATATATATTTTGCAAAAGCTGCAATTAATATAGGTGGAGAAGATTTTGTAAATGGAGCTAAAAAGTTTGGTATTGGAGAAAATCTAAAATTTGGATATCCTATAGAGCAATCTAAAATATCTAATAGTGGAGACCTAAACAATAAATCATTATTGGCTGCTACGGGATATGGGCAAGGTGAAGTGTTAACAACTCCTTTAAATATGACTATGATATATTCAAGTTTAGGAAATGATGGTAAAATAATGATGCCCAAAATAGATATAACGAAAGGCTCAGAAGCTAAAGTGTATAAGCAAGCTATAGAAAAAGAATCATTAGATACTATCAGAGATTGCTTTTCAGCTGTGATAAATGATACTAATGGAACTGGTCATTCAGCTAAGATTGAGGGCGTAAACATAGCAGGAAAAACAGGCACTGCTGAATTAAAAAAAGATAAAGAAGATACAAATGCAAATGAAAATGGTTGGTTTGCAGCTGTTGATATAGATAACGGTAAACTTGCTATATCTATGATGATAGAAAATGTAAAAGGAAGAGGTGGGAGTGAGATACCTACTGTAAAAGTTAAAAATATTATGGAATACTACCTTAAAAAATAAAATTAAAATAATCTATTTCTAGTGTAACTAGTGCATAAAAAAACATATATATAAGTATACACTACTTTCATAGGGGGAATAGATTTGAGAAAAAGATATGAAAGAATGCAAGTTATATGCAAAGATTTAGCAGAAGAAGCTTTTAAATCTTATACAGGAAAAAAGGACTATAAAAGAGCGATTCAATGTTATACAGTCTTGGCGAATAGCATTGGAGTACCAGAAGATATTGCTAAATTCTCTAAAAATATGTTAGCTAGGTTGAATAAAAAATTTGAAGAAAACATGTAAAAAAAGGTTGCTTGATTTTTATCAAGCAACCTTTTTTTACATGTTTTCTTCATAAAAGTGTTGACCTATATAAAATAAAGTGTTATATATATAAGTGAGAAAAGTTAAAAAGAGTACACTAAATAAACAAATAAAGCATACTATAAATTAATATAAAAACTGGGAGGACGTTATAATGAAGGTAAGAGTTGCAATAAATGGATTTGGAAGAATAGGAAGAATGGTTTTAAGAATAGCTGAGGAAAACGGTTTGGAAGGGTTTGAAATAGTTGCTATAAATGCAAGAAGTGATGCTAAAACACTAGCTCATTTATTTACTTATGATTCTTCTTATGGTGTTTTTAGAGGAAAAGTAGAAACTGATGAAAAAGAAAATATAATTGTAAATGGAAGAAAAATAAAAGTATTAAAAGAAAATGATCCTGAAAATTTACCATGGGAAGAAATGGGCGTAGATATAGTTATAGAGTCTACTGGAAAATTCACTAAAAAAGAAGATGCTCAAAAACATATAAATGCAGGAGCTAAAAAGGTAATAATTACTGCACCAGGAAAAAATGAAGACAAGACTATAGTAATGGGTGTAAATGAAAATGAATACGATAGTAGTACACATCACATAATTTCTAATGCATCTTGTACTACAAACTGTATAGCTCCAGTAGTAAAAGTTTTAGATTCAGAATTTGGAATAGAAAAAGGTTTAATGACTACTATTCATGCATATACTAATGATCAACAAATACTAGATAAAACACATAAAGATCTTAGAAGAGCGAGAAGTGCAGGAGTTTCTATGATCCCAACAACAACAGGAGCAGCAAAAGCAGTATCAAAAGTATTGCCAGATTTAGAAGGAAAATTAAATGGATTTGCAGTAAGGGTTCCAAGTCCTAGTGTTTCTATGGTAGATTTAGTTTGTGAATTTAGTAGAGATGTAAGTGTTGAAGAAGTAAATAAAGTTTTAGAAAATGCCTCTAAGAAAGAATTAAATGGAGTATTAGGATATTCAGACTTACCACTTGTATCTATAGATTATAAGCAAACTTCAGAGTCATCTATAGTAGACGGATTATCAACTATGGTTAATGATGGAAATATGGTTAAAGTCGTAGCATGGTATGACAATGAATGGGGATATTCATGCAGAACGGTAGATTTAGTATCATATGTTGCAAAAGAACTTTTAATTTCTAGCAAAGCAAGTGCTTAATTAAAAAGAGCTTACAGTACTTTGCTGTAAGTTCTTTTTAATTAAGATTATAACAAAATCTTCCTAAATAGTTTTAAAAATACAAATTATAGTATATAATTTTAATAAGAAATATCATATTAGAGGGCTGCTTCATAAAGTAGTCCTCTAATTAATAAGGAAGTGGATTAATGAATTTTTGGAGGGAGAAAAAAAATAAAATTTATTTTTGTAGCATAATAATTGTAGCTATATTTATAGGCCAGTACTTTCTTTTCAAATATGGAATAATAAGTCCACTAGTAAAAGGTGTGGAACTGCGGATGACACAAGGTGATTATATTCAAAATATAGACGAATATGTAATAAAATTAGGCGATTCTATAAAAGTAAATAGTGGAGAGTATATTGTAATACCGCCATATGCATCAAGACCTAGGATTTGGTATAAAGCATCTGATTCTGATATTTTATCAATAAAAGATGATACTATAACGGGGATAAAAGAAGGGTACTCGGCAATTATGATTATGAAAGATAATAGGGCCATAAGAAAAGCTACTATAAGAGTTGTAAATCCTAAAGTAGAAAATATAGATGTATCTATAAATAAGTTAAAATATGTGGGAGATAGTTCTCCTATAGATGTAAATGTAGATGTTGATTTCAAGTTCAAAGAAAAAGAAAAATATACATATGATATATCTAATGAAAAGGTTTTGAAAGTGGAAAATAATAAGCTAAAAGCTATTGGAGTAGGAAACTCTACATTAAAGATAAAAGCTGGAGATAAAATCAAAGAATACAAGTTTAACATACAAGCTAAAGTTTCAGATTTATATATAAACAACAATATAAATTTACATATAAATGAAGAAAAAAGCTTAGATGTAAAAGTAGAAACTTCTCCCAAAAACTTAGAGCACCCTAAAGTTAATTATGAAATTGTTGGATTTAAGTTACCAATATCAACCGCTATTGAGGTTTCTAGTGATGGAATAGTAACTGGACTTAGAGAAGGTAGTGAAAAAGTAAAAGTAACCTGTGGTGGGAAAAGTAAAATTATAACTGTAAATGTTTTAAAAGAGAACACAGAATCTAAAAAAATTAAAAACTTAGAAGCTATATCTAAAATTATTGGTGATGATTTAGAGATAAACCTTTCATGGGATTACTTAGAGGATATACAAGAATATGAAGTATATCTGAAAAATAATTCAAAGGGAGAAAAAGATTTTAAATTATTTAAGTCAATAAAAATAAATAAAGAAGAGATAGGAAAAGGTAAGAAAGTAAAGACCACTATAACTATTAACTTGAAAGATATAAAAAACCCAGATATAGACTTATACGTTGTAGGTAAATCTGATGGAGTATACACTCAAAAAAGCGATATAATAAATATTAAAAAAGAATATACTAACTCAGAAAATATTCAAAATTATCAAGTTAAAAACTTATCTGGAAATATAAATGACGATGGAAATATAAACCTTTCATGGGATAAACTAGCGAGTTTTGATTGCACATACAGTGTTTATATACGAAACAACATAGCTTCACCAAATGGAGGATTTGAATTGTATCAATATGGAATAAGAGAAAATAATATTAGTATTCCAGTAAATCTATCTGAAGATATAAATATTGATGTGTATGTGATAGCAAATTCATCACAAGGATCTAGTAAAAGTAGTGAAGTTTTGAATTTAGAAAGAAAGAAAATTGAGATTGAACAAAAAAATTTACAAATAAAAAATCCTGAGAGTACATTTTAAAATGTATTCTCAGGATTTTTATTATTTTATTTTTTCTAAATATCCACTAGGATGGAAGTAGTATATACTAGATGTATTTTTATCTACAAAATATCCTAAGTCAGTGTCTACATTAGGTAAAAATACATATCCAGAAAGACCTTTGTTTTTTAAAGCAGAGAATGTATTTTCATCACCTTGGTATGCGTATACTAAATTTGGATTCATGTCCAATAATAATTTTAAAGCATCATCTTTAGTTAAAGTTTTTGCTACACTATCTTCTTTATTTTTAACAGGTTCCTTAGACTTATCATTTTCAATAACATTGTTAGATTCACTAGGCTTATTAGTTTCAACCTTATTTTTAGAATCATTAGGTTTTACTATATCATCTTTTTTATTAGTTTCATTAGTTTTAGAAACTTTTTTATCATCTGAAGCTTTTACATTAGAAACTTCCTTTTTAGATTCTAAATCAGAGTTATCTTTGTTAGGTGTATTACTAACCTTTTTAGCTGTGACATCTTTGTTAGAATCACTATCATCTATATCAGATACAGTATTAGTTTCCAGTGCTTTATTCTCAGTTTCTTTGGCGGTTGGTTTATCAACCTTTGTGGCTTCGTTACTAGATTTTGATTCATTATTTGCAAATGAAGATTTAAAAATAGGATTAGTAACAAATAATACACTACAGAAAACAAATAAAACAATAACTAATTTTTTCATATCATTACCTCTTTTCAAATATATAAGTTATCTTCTATATATAAATATTACCATAAACTATTTATATTATAACAGTTACATACTTGTTACTTGAGGTTACTAAATTGTAATTAAAAAAGTGTTTAAAAAGTATATTTATTAACTATAATGTAGAACTATATTTGTGATTTATAAAGTTCACTAAATAGATCTTAAAAACACCCATAAGAGGTGCTGAAAGAATCATACCTGGAATACCAAAGAATCCGCCACCAACTGTAACTGCTAATATTGTGAAAAAAGGGCTAAGTCCAAGTTGCCCCCCTACAATTTTAGGTTCTATAAATACAATTTCAATCTGTTGAACAAGTATTAAATAAACTAGTGAAAACAATGCAACACTAGGGTTATAAAATAAGTTTATTATAACAACAGGTGTCATACCTATTACAGGTCCAAAATAAGGAATCATATTCATAAAACCTATCAAAGTACCAAATAATAGTGCATACGGAGATCCAATCAGGTAAAGTCCTATACCTGATATAACCCCTACTATAAATGAATCTAAAATCTTACCTGAAAAGTATTTCCCTATACTATCATTTATATTATTCCCTAGTTCCAAAATAAATAAGGTGTTTTTTTCACCTAAAAATACATGAAGAGTTTTTTTATAAAATGAAATAAAACTTTCCTTCTCTAATATTATGTAGAAACAAATTATAAAGGCGAATATAAACTGAACAATAAATTTAGAAATAGAGAATGTAGTTGTGAAAATATCACCTAAATAGCCTATAAGTAAATTGCTTATTTCAGGCATTGCTGAAAAAACTTTATCTCCGATTTCTTTTAAGGTTTTAGGATCAACACTTTTTAATTGATCTCCAATTTCTATAAAAAAGTATTGGGTTTGCTTAGCATATATAGGGATTTGACTAACTATATCAGCTAAACTACTTACTATAGCAGGAGCTGTAAAAAATATAAAAGAGATTATAATAAAAATTAAAATTCCATATGTTATAAATAGCGAATAAATTCTTTTTAGCTTTAATTTGGTCTCTAAATAATTTACTATTGGTGAAAATATGTAAGCTAAAATAAAAGCTATAATAAATGGTGTCAGTAAAGAGAATAACAATTTTACTATATTAAAAAAATACTTATAGTTATCTATAAACTTTATAAACACATAAGTTATTATAAGTGTTAAAACAAGATTAAAGTTAATTTTTCTACCTTTCAACTCAAAACATCCTTTCAATAAATTCTCATAATGGAAAATAAAGTAATATATCTATTATACAATAAAAGTAAAATGAATATATATAATAATGGAAATAAATTCTATAAATTTAATGAATATCATCTTTTATATAGGGGGTGTTTTTTATAAATTATGAAGTAATTGTTAAATACAATGGAGATATATCTACAATAAAAAAAGAGCTAGGTGTATATATAGAAATATTAGGATATAACTATGCGATTATAAGTTCTGACAGTGTTGAAAAAATTGACTTGCTTTTAAACTATCCACAAATCGAATATTTAGAAAAACCACTTATTTTAACAACACAAGATATACAAAGTTTCTCAAGGACAGGGATTACAAGATTTAAAAGTACAAATAGATTAACCGGAAAGGGAACTATTATAGGGATTATAGATTCAGGTATAGATTACAATATAGACTTGTTTAAGGATTTAAGTGGGAATTCAAAAATACTTTATTATTGGGATCAGTCAATTCAAGGTAACCCACCACAAGGTTTTCAATATGGAACATTATACACAAATGAGGATATAAATAAAGCGATTAAAAGAGATATAAATATACCAATATCTCCAACTAGTACTCATGGTACACATGTAGCAGGTATAGCTTGTCAAATAGCAGAGGAAGCTAATTTAATAGTAGTAAGAGTTGGAAGTGTATCAACAGATGTTTTTTCTAAAAGTACAGAGTTTATGAGAGCTATTAAGTTTATTTTGGATAAAGCTTTAGAATTAAAAATGCCAGTGGTTATAAATATAAGTTATGGTAGTAATGAAGGCTCAAACAGTGGATTATCTTTATTTGAACAATACATTGATGATATGTCAGCATTTTGGAAAAACAATATAGTTGTAGCTGCAGGAAACAATGGAGATAAAGATGGCCACAAAAACATAAAATTAGAAAATGAAATTAAAGAGGTTGAATTTGTAGTTGGAGAAAATGAAAAAATTTTAAATATAAATATATGGCCGCAATTTATTGATGATTTTAGTGTTTATATAGTTAGTCCATCAAATATAAAGAGCCAAGAAATATCTTTTACATCAGGTGAAATAAGAAATGTATTAGATAGCACTAAGGTAAAAGGATATTTTTATCCTATAGCTCCATATTCTTTATCAAGGCGAATATCCATACAACTTAGCTCTCCAACAGCTATAAACCAGGGGATATGGAAATTAGTTTTTAAACCTATAAATATAGTTATGGGTGATATAAGCATATACTTACCAACATCAGAAGGAATTAGCAAAGATACACGTTTTTTAGAATCTAATAAAGATCTAACTGTAACTGTTCCAGGGACTGCTAATAAAGTTATAACTGTAGGTAGTTTTAATTCAACAACAGATACTGTTTCTATCTTTTCAGGTGAAGGAGATATAAGTCAAGGTGTATATAAACCAGATTTATTAGCCCCAGGAGAAAATATTTTATCAGTGCTCCCGGGTGGAAGTATAGGGGCACTAACTGGAACTAGTATGGCAACACCTCATGTTACAGGGGTAGTAGCATTATTAATGCAGTGGGGAATAGTAGATAGGAATGATTTGTTTTTTTATTCTCAAAAAATTAAATCATTCTTATTAAAAGAAGCAAAAAGAAACTCAGGATATATATATCCAAACAATTCTATGGGGTTTGGATTTTTAGATTTAGGAAATGTAAGACTTGATAACACTTTCAATATTAACAAAGGATATGATTTGGCTTATAGAAAGAAGATTAAAAGGAAAATAAAAAATATAAATAGGTTAGAATTACCACCTGATTTAGCATTTAGATATAATGTAGTACACGGTCCTGATTTCGTTAAAGAATTAAAATCAACAGGATTAGAATATAATTATTATGAGATAAATGATGAAAATGGAGTATTAATATTACCAATTAGAGATCCTCAAAGGTATAATAAGTTGTTAAATATAAAATCTTTAAAATCATTTAAATCAAGTATAGTTATGAACCAATTAGGAACTATAAAACGAAATATTAGCGATGGTATAGTAGCTAAAGAAGAAATTGGGGCTAATTTTTTGCAAAATAATTTAAATATACCTGTTACAGGAAGCGGGGTTTTAATTGCTATACTAGATTCTGGAATAGATTATTTACATGAAGATTTTATATATCCTGATAAAACATCAAAAATAGCATATCTGTGGGATCAAACTATATATGGAAAGCCTCCAAAAGGATATAAAATAGGTACTGAATATACAAAAGAAGATATAAATAAAGCTATTCAAAGTAATGATAAAAGTCTAACTAAAGACGATTCAGGTCATGGAACAATGATAAGTGGAATATGCTCAGGACTTGGAAACTTAAATAAACAATATGAAGGAGTTGCTCCAGACTCAGAACTCATAATTGTAAAATTAAAAAAAATTGATGGGAATTATGATAGCACTTTTTTAGAAGCTGGAATTAGGTATGCATATGAAAAGTCAATAGAAGAAAAAAAACCAATAGTTATAAATTTATCTCTTGGAAGCAATAGTTTGATAGGTGCGACAGAAAATATATTAAAAGAAGCTCCTGCGTTTAATAAAGGTGTATGCATAGTTTCAGCAGCGGGGAATGAAGGAAATACTCAAACTCACTCAATGGGAAAAATTAATTTTGTAGGAGAACAAAAATATATAGAAATAGAGATTGATGAAAATGAAAAGCTTTTAGAAATAAATATTTGGGTAAATAAACCAGACAAAATAAGTGCTTCAATTATAACTCCTAGTGGAAGAGAAAGCAAACTTATGAAAGTATCTAATTATAATGAAGTTTCAGGATTATTTGACATAGAAGCTACATGGTATGTGATATCATATGTATACCCAACTGGGTACTCGGGTCAAGAACAAATTAAAATACTTCTTAAAAATGCAACAAGAGGAATATGGAAAATAAGGCTGAAAGGAGAATATATAACAAATGGAGTTTATAACGCTTATTTACCAAATAAATCAATTATAAACCCTGGAACTAAATTTATAGATCCATCAACGACTCATACTATCAATTACCCTTCTACATATGGAAATGTAATTGTAGCTGGAGGATTTAATTTACTTGAAAATAGTATATGGCCTCCATCTTCAAGAGGGCCAACAATAAATGGACTAAGTAGACCGGACATAGTCGCTCCTGGAGTAAATATAATATCAACTTACCCTGGAAATGATTACGCAACAATGACAGGTACGGCAGCTTCTGCAGCTTACTTAGGAGGATCTATTGCACTTTACTTACAATATGCGTTAGTAGATAATTATTATCCATTTAAAGGATTTACAAACATTATAAGAACTTATATTCATGCAGGCGCAAAAAAAAATGAACAAATAGTTTATCCAAACGATATTTATGGATATGGATTTTTAGATATTAGAGGAGTTTTTGATCAATTAAAATAAAAAAGGAGGAGATTTTGACTTGGAAAAATCCTATCTTATAATTTATCAAGGAGATATTGAATCTGATTTAAAAAAAGCTGGAATAGAAAAATATATGGTTTTAAATAATAATCTTACTGTAATATATGTACCAATGAGTTTTAAGGAAGAGAATTTAAATAGAATTCCTAGTGTATCTTGGTGGCAAAATTCAGTACCTATGAGTTCTTTAATGGAAATAACTAATAACTTAGATCAAGGTGTTAGTGTAGAAGATGCAGTTGGAACGGATTATATATACAAAAATCCATATATTAAATCAACTGGAAAAAATGTTTTAATAGCGATAATAGATTCAGGAATAGATTACTTACATCCAGATTTTATAGAGGATAATAAAACAAAAATAGTATCTATATGGGATCAACAAAGTGAAAAAAAGAAACCTCCTAAGGGGTTAATATTTGGAAGTGAATTTACAAGAGATGATATAAATAAAGCTATAGAAGAAAAAGATAAAACTTTAAGTGAAGATACTATAGGGACAGGAACTACAGCAGCAGGTATAGTAGGGGGCAGAGGGAATTTAAATTCTCAATATAAAGGAGTAGCTATAGATAGTGAATTAGTAGTCGTTAAACTAAGAGAATATAAAGACACATATAAAAAGGGAAAAATAAATTATCAAAAATCGGACTTTTTAGCTGCGATAAGATATGTATTGGATGTAGCAAAGAAAGAGAATAAAAATATGATAATAAATTTAACTATAGGTTTAATTTCTAAATCCATAATTGAGTCAACTATGTTAGCTACATTTAATGAATTAACAGAACCGGGCATAGTAGTAGTAAGTGGAGCAGGGAATGAAGGAAATACAGATATTCATTATATAGGACAAATAAAAAATACAGAAAAATTTGATGATATAATAATACAGGTAGAAGATCAAAATAATTTAGATATAACATTAGTGGCAAATGGGCCTGATAAGATTGGAGCAATGTTAATATCTCCATCAGGGGAAATGAGTTATAAAATCATGTATTCTCCTGAATACTATGTATATAAAGGAAAATTTAATTTGGAAGACACAACTTATGAAATGAGACTCTCATATCCTTGGTTAGAGTCAGGAAATGAAGAATTAACAATAAGTTTATATGATATAAAACCAGGGATTTGGACACTTAGATTGATTCCAGAATTTATAATAGAAGGATATTATGATGTTTATTTACCAAATAAAAATATAATTTCAAGTGAAACTAGGTTTTCAGATCCATCATCAGAAGCTACTATAACTATGTATGCAGCATCTGAAAATGTAATAACTATAGGAACTTACAATGATAAAACTGATAGTATATGGATAGGATCTTCAAAAGGACCTAAAAACATGAATTTAATCAAGCCTGATATAGTTGCTCCAGGAGTAGATATAATTTCAACTTATATAAATAACTCATATAATACATCTATTGGAACTGGAGTAAGTTCCTCTATAGTAAGTGGAGTATTAGCAATTATATTTGAATATATAAAATCAGAATATCAACTTTATGGAGAGTTATTATCAATTCAGCCATTAAAGACATATTTGATGCTGGGTGCCACTAAAAAAAATATATATACGTACCCAAATACATCTCAAGGGTATGGAATATTAGATTTAAAAAACACTATAGTAGAAATTTCTAATAACTTTTAATAATATGTATTTTATAATTTATAATGTAGAAACTAATTACAAAAATAAAAAGAGGTGATCAGTATGACAAATGAAAAAAGTAAAGCTCTGACTGGAGAAGGAAATAAAAGATTAAAATCTAACAAGCCTGTAAAAAATGAATATACAGCAGCTTGGGCTGGAACTAAACAAAAAAAAGACAATAGCAATGTATCTATACCCTCTTTAAGTAATGTAGAAGAAGCTAAAGATTGGGTAGATAATGGAAGTAGACTATAAGCAAAAACTAGGATGTCGCATGAGTAATTTAAAATTATCATGCGACATCTTTTCTATTCACTAGGAACTAAAATGCATTCTCCTGAGTTTAAATTATAATCACTGGAAATAATATCTATGTTTTCTTTATAAATAACTTTTCTAAAATCATCAATATCTTTTATATCAGTATTATAATATTTAATTATAGAATCTAGTGTCTCACCGGGTTTAACAAAGTGCTTTACTAGATGTCTATCATTCATAACTTTCTCATAAGCTTTATTATAAGAAAGTTCGGTAAGATTATTAAAAGCAGGAACATTTTCAGACAAATAATTAAGAGAAGTATCTAAACACGTTATATAATTATATATACTTTCCCTGAAAACCTGAGATAAAGAGGTGCAATCCTCAACACAAGTACCTATAAATAATAAAACTACTACTATAAATAATGCATATTTCATAAAAAAATCCTCCTATTTTATGAGTATTATTAAATTTATAAAAAATATACAAATTTTATGAAAAATAAAACATTGACTTGAAAAATATAAGTTGGTATAATCTTATTAATAATTGAAATAATATAAAAATAAAGACAGAGAAGAGAAGAGTAGATATAGAATGTAGTTATAGCGATTTGAGGATGGTGGAAGCTCAATACGAAATTTATATTGAAGAACATCTCGGAGTCTCTAACCGAAATTTAAAAGAGTAGGCTTAGACGGAAGGTCCCGTTATAGACCATAAGCAATGCTTAGCTAAGAGGCCAATTTTGGCAATTAGGGTGGTACCGCGATAGTAATAGTCTTTCGTCCCTTTATTTGGGATGAAGGGCTTTTTTTATATTTAAATTTAAATTTCAGGAGGACATAAAATGCAAAGAGATTTTATAGAAATTAAAGAACTTTACAGAAGCAAAGATGAGTATATCGGTAAAAGTGTAAAAGTAGCTGGATGGATAAGAACATCTAGAACATCTAAAAACTTCGGATTTATAGAATTAAATGATGGAAGTTTCTTTAAAAATATGCAAGTAGTAATATCTGATGATAAAATAGAAAACTTTAAAGATATAACAAAGCTTCCAATAAGTTCATCAATATTAGTTGAAGGGGAACTTGTATCAACAGAAGGAGCAAAGCAACCTGTAGAAATACATGCAACCAAAATAGAGTTAGAAGGGGAATCAGATAGTTCATATCCATTACAAAAGAAAAGACATACTTTAGAGTATTTAAGAACTATAGCTCATTTAAGACCAAGAAGTAATACTTTCTCAGCAGTATTTAGAGTAAGAAGTTTAGCTGCTTACGCTGTACACAGATTCTTCCAAGATAGAAACTTTGTATATGCACATTCACCAATTATAACAGGTAGTGACTGTGAAGGTGCAGGAGAAATGTTTAGAATAACAACTATGGATTTAAATGATATACCTAAGAGTGAAGAAGGAGCAATCGATTACTCTAAAGACTTCTTTGGAAAAGAAGCTAACTTAACTGTTAGTGGGCAATTAAATGCTGAAATAATGGCTCTTGCATTTAGAAATGTTTACACATTTGGACCAACATTTAGAGCAGAAAATTCATTTACACAAAGACATGCGTCAGAGTTTTGGATGATAGAACCTGAAATAGCATTTGCTGACTTAGAAGATAATATGGAACTTGCAGAAGATATGATTAAATATGTTATAAGCTATGTTATGGAAAATGCTCCAGAAGAAATGGAATTCTTCAATAGCTTCATAGATAAGGGATTAATAGATAGATTAAACAATGTAGTAAACTCTGAATTTACTAGAATAACATATACTAAAGCTGTAGAAATGTTACAAGAATCAGGTCATGAGTTTGAATATCCAGTAAAATGGGGAGATGATCTTCAAACAGAACATGAAAGATACTTAACAGAGCAAATATTTAAAGCACCAGTATTTGTTACAGATTATCCAAAGGATATAAAAGCATTCTACATGAGAATGAATGAAGATGGAAAAACTGTTAGAGCAATGGATCTTTTAGTTCCTGGAGTTGGAGAAATAGTTGGTGGATCTCAAAGGGAAGAAAGACACGATGTATTATTAGATAGAATAAAAGATATGAACTTAAATGAAGAAGATTACTGGTGGTACTTAGAATTAAGAAAATTCGGAACAGCTACTCACTCAGGATTTGGATTAGGGTTTGAGAGAATATTAATGTACATGACTGGTATGTCAAACATAAGAGACGTAATACCATTCCCTAGAACTCCAAAAAATGCAGAGTTTTAATTTATTAAATTAAATAAAATTTTAGATATACAAAAGCCCTGGGTAATTGCCTAGGGCTTTTTAAATCATTAAAAATATTATAATAAACTATTTGTAAATGGAGATAATTTTAATATAGCACTTGATTTGGTTAAAGAAAATGATATAACTTGATTAATGATTAAAAAATAAGATGCCAAGAATAGGAGTTAAACTTGAATTAAATAAAGAACTAAAACAGCTAATGTATTTAATAATAGATAAATATAAGCTAAATTTCAATATGTAGACATTAAAACCTTATTAGAATATAATAGTAATAAGGTTAAAAGCTAAAGGTTAATCAGGAGGTAATTATATGTCAGACGATAGAGTAATAGATTTTAATGAGTTAAAAAATAAAGTAAAAGATTCTGATGTAGATAAGTTTGAACAATATATATATAGTCTTTATAATTCTGTAATGACAGGAAGTATGAGTATGGTTGAATTTTCTAAGAAAATAATGGAATATATGAAGGAAAATAATATATCACAAGAGAAGTTTATCAATATACAAAAGAAATTTATGGAAAGATACGGAATGGATTCATCTGAAATAGATGAACAATTAAAAAGTTTAGGAATAGATCCTAGTAACATAGATCTAGGCGATATGAAAAATGTAAACTTTGAAGAAATTAAAAAAAGTATAGGTTTTTACGAAAAATATAACTACAAGGTAAAACCAAAGGCTTGTGTAGAAACATATGTAAAAAATGACCATAATGACATAAAAATTATAATAGATAAAGAGCAAGTTACTTTAATAAGTAAAGGTAAGATAAATCTAGTTGATGCAGAACTTAATGAACTCTTATTATCGTATAAGAATTCATTAGATAAGACTATAACTATAAATATGTGTGAAAATATAACAGAATATGATTATTAAGAAATAGATAGTGATATCTTAATAGTGTATAAATAATAAAAGTAAGGTAAGTTATATATAATTTACCTTACTTTTTTACAGCGCAAAAACTGAGTTACCTATTTAAACTATATTAAAAACAAGGCAACATGTATAAGAAATTAAGGAGACAAAGAGAT
Organism: Paraclostridium ghonii; assembly: GCF_023653455.1. Taxonomy (GTDB): domain Bacteria; phylum Bacillota; class Clostridia; order Peptostreptococcales; family Peptostreptococcaceae; genus Paraclostridium; species Paraclostridium ghonii. The sequence continues at coordinate 9,235 of NZ_JAKEDR010000013.1, read as the reverse complement.
GTTTACAATTTTAATAATTGAGGACGATGATACAATAGCTTTTGGAGTAAAAACATTTTTATCGAAAAATAATTACAGGGTTATTCATGGGAAAGATTTAAAAGAAGGAAAAGAACTTTTTAAAACAGATATAGATTTAATATTAATAGATTTAAATCTTCCTGATGGAAATGTAGAATTTGTAGTTGGTACATGTTAAGATTAACACCAATTACATTGGCTGAGTTTATACCTGTTTTTCCAGTAGTAGTAACTCTAATGTATACTATACTTATAATTGCATCTATTTTCTTATCGTATTATTTTTCTTCAGCATGTGTTAAAAAAAGCAATGTAGTAGAATCAATTAAAAACGAAATAGTATAATATAACTAAAGCCTATATATTAAATTAATTAGTAATTTAATATATAGGCTTTATACTTAAATCTTATAGCTTGTATATATTTTAAAAAGAAAAGTTTATATTTTTTAATGTTCAGAAAGACCACTCTCACTGAATTTATCATTAAATATATGATAAACTTTATTTATAGGTTTTTTAAGAGGCAATGCAATTATAAGAGAAATTACTATATAGAATGTTAAAATAGCTAAATCTCTATATAATACAGGAGTGTAAACCCCGCCTACAGACTCTCTTAACAATGAAATTGCATAAGTAAATGGTAGATATGGATTTACTATTTGGAAGAATTCAGGAGTAACCTCTATTGGAAATGTACCACCTGAACCAGCTACTTGAATAACTAAAAGTATAATTCCCATAGCTTTACCCATATTACCAAATACAGAAACAAGAGAATATACAATAGCTGTAAATACTATACTTGTAAATACAGAACCTAACACTAGAACAACTGGATTAACAGGGGTAACTCCAAGTACATAAATATTCCCTAAGCTTACTATTAATGCTTGAATTATAGCAATTCCTACAAAAGTAAGTCCTCGACCAAAGTAAACTTCATAAGATTTATAATCTCCATGAACTTCAGCAGATAAAAGAGAAGATAATAAAAGAAGTCCAACCCATAATGATAATACTGTATAAAATGGAGTCATAGCAGATCCATAATTTTCTATAGGGTATAATTTATTTTCCTTAATGGTAACAGGCTCTTTTAAGAAATTCTTTTGCGTTATTATATCATTTTTTAATAAATCTACCAAATCATTAAGTTCTTCTTCGTTATTTACTTTTTTAACTGCATCAGCAAGTTCATTAACTATACTTTCAACTTTAGGCAATTTTTCCTTAGCATAGTTAATACCCTCTATACCTTTATCAGATAATTTAAGAGTAGTGTTTAATATATCTTCAGCCTGAGGCAGTTTACTTTCAGCATCTTGAAGAGTTTTTATAACATCATCACTAACTGAATATCCTTTTGCAAAGATGTCGTTTATAGGACCAGAAATTTTAGCGTCAAAATTATTATACAATGAAGATGTAATTGACTGTATATCAGAACCTACTTTTAAAACATTACCTAAAGCATTATCAGCAGGTGTTTGTCCGCTTTGAACTTGATCTTTTATTGAATTTAAAGAATTCAGTGCTTGAGTTGTTTTTGAACCTAAATCTTTTAATCTACTTATTGTATCAGACAAAGGATGATTCTGAGTAAGATTATTTAATTTATTTAAAAACTCAATTACAGAATTATTTATAGTTGCTAAATTGTTTAATTTAGTTGTTAGGTTGTCAATTAAGCCTATAGCATCATCTGAATCATTTTTTATAGCATCGTTAAGAGCATTTGCAGTGTCCACAATTGATTTTGATATATCATTCATTAAACCGATATCATTTTTTATTATAGGAGAAATGCTATTTATACTATTTTGAGAACTCTTTAAAAAATTATTGACATCAGATGATAAATTTTGAGCTTGATTTAGAGTGTTTTTTATTAAAGGAATATCCTTTTGAATATCAGTAACTAAATCTTTAGATTTTGAAACCCCACTAGATGCAAGGTTTACTGTCTCATTTAAATCACCAAATTTACCTTGTATTTCAACTAAAGAGTTTTCTATATCATTTAGTTTTGGTATTTGACCCTCAAGTTCTATACCCAACTCATTAGATGCCTCAAATAAAATTTGACTTACTGTTTCAACTACAGTCTGATTTATTTGTAGTTGTATAGTAGATGCTCCTTTATCAGTAATCTTTGGAGCTATAGCATTTATTTTCTCATTTACAGTATAAATTAACTCACCTTTTTTTACATCAGATGTTATAAGTGAAGTTAAATCTTTTGTAAAATCTTCAGGTATCTCAATAGATGCGTAGTATGAACCATCTTTAACTCCTTTTAAGGCCTTATCCTTATTAACGAATTTCCAACCTAAATCAGAGTTTTCTTTTAAGGTGTCTACAAGTTCGTCGCCTATATTGATTTTTTCCCCTCTTATAGTATTACCTGTATCGTTATTTACAATTGCTACAGATATATTGCCAGTACTGCCATATGGATCCCAAGATGCCTTTATATTAAACCATGCGTATAAAGAAGGCAAAATACAAAGAGCGATTACAACTATAAGCATAGCATAATTTGTAAAAATATCTTTTAAATCTTTTTTGAATATATTAAGTATGTTTCTCAATATAACATTCACTCCCCTCCAGGAAAAAAAGTAAGAATTCTAATGAATTTAAATTATAATGTTTTTATTTAAAATAGTCAATATTAAAATTAAAATAAAAATATATTAAATATTATATTCATATACCAAATATAACTAAATTAATATAATATATGACAAATAAAAAGTTAGTTTTACTTATATTGCAAAGGCTTTAAGAAACAGATTCATTAAGTTTATAATTTGATAACAATAAAAAAGATGGTCTTATTTGACCATCTTTTTTATTTTATTTTAATATTAACTTAGCTAATAGAGTTATAATTGGTAAAGCTATGATAGTTCTTAGTAAAAATATGACAAATAAATCTTTTAAATTTAATGGAATATCTGATTTTAATATAACGGCACCTGTTTCCGTTAAGTATAAAAGTTGAGTTATAGATAATGCACCTATTATAAACTTGGTTAAGATATCAAAATTATCTCCGGATACCATTATAGAAGGTAAAAACATATCAGCAAATCCAACTAATACAGCTGGTGCTGCTTCTACAGCATTAGGTATTTGTAATAACTTAAGTAAAAATACTACAGGAAATGAAATCCAAGTAAATATAGGTGTAAACTCAGCTACTACAAGTGCTATTGTACCCCATGCCATTACAAGAGGAAGTAAAGCTAAATACATATCTATAACAGTTTTAAAACCGTTTTGTAGGATAGAACTTAATGATGGAGCATTTTCTGCTCTATGTAAAGCTTTAGATAAAGCAAATGATACTACATTTTTATCTTCAGGAATAAGATCTTCTTTTAAGTGTTCAATATTGTTAAAAGTTTTATCTTTAATATGTACTAGAGGATAAATACGAGGCATTATAATAGCACAAGCTAGAGAGGCAATACATACAGATGCATAAAATGGAACAAATAAACTCATTAATCCTAATTGATCAGCTATGACAGTTGAAAATGGTAATGATACTAATGAAAAGCAAACCGATATTATACAAGCTTCTTTTGCAGTATAAAATCCTTGTTTATACTGAGTATTTGTTATCATAATACCAAGAGTCCCATCTCCTAGCCAAGAAGATATGGCATCTACAGCAGAACGACCAGGAACCTTAAATATGTTGTACATGAATTTAGAGATTAAAGTTCCTATAAAATCCATAAGACCAAAGTCTACCACTAAAGGTAACAAAAATCCAGAAACTAAAAAGATTGCTAATAGACTAGGCAAAATTCCAAGTATTGTTTGTCCAGTAACCTCAGACTTAATAAATTCAGGACCAAATCCTAAAACAGTTATAGATACAAATACAGCTCCTAAAATTCTAAAACATAACCAAAATAAAGGGACATCTAATATACTTTTTAGAAAATCATTTTTTATATTTACGAGTTTACTTAATATAGATAAAGTTGCTGATAAAACAATCACTATAAGTGCTATGTAATCTAAGTAATTAGAAAGTGATATCTTTATTAATTCAGCTAAAAAACCAATACCTATATTTATTGAAGAAATTCCTTCAAGGGGAACAAAACTTCCATATGGAAGGGGGATTACGAATAAGAGTAATCCTAATAATGATGGGATTAAGAACTTAATAAAACTATTATGTTTAGGTTTACTGTAAGAGTTAATGTTATTATCCATAAATAATACCTCCTTTTGAATGTTATATTTATGGCAAAATCAAAAGACAAAATTTTTCTACATATAACCAAAGTTCTCTTCGTAGTTTGCCAAAAATCTACTTAAGTTTGCTTTTTTTTACAAAATCTTGAAATATTTATTTTATATTTATATTAATAAAAAAAACAAATAATGTCAAGAAAAATGTGAATTATTAGAAAATTTTAAAAATAATGATATATTAATAATAGAATTTTAAGTTCTTAAAAAGCATAGTATATATATAAAATCAATATCTTGGGGGGATGTTCTTGACTACTAATTATGAAAAAGCAATAGATTTGTTAGAAAATAATAATATTGAAGAGGCAAAACCATATTTTTTAAAAGCTTATGAAGAGGGGTTTAAGAAATCATTGTATTATTTAAGAAAAATAAGAAAAGAAGAATATAATAATAAAAAATTAATAAATGAGTTTAAATATAAAAGAGTAAAAAGTAGACTAGGATATACAGTAGATATACCTAGCCACTTTATACCATTAAACACTATAGACGATAGATGTTTTGATACAATAACAATAGAAAAAGATGAAGATTTTAATTTTTATAATATAAAAACACATGGTTTTTTTATAGAGATTCCAAATGGATGTATAGATTTAGTTTCTATTGAATCGGTTATCAAAAATATGTCTAATATAGATAAGGTTATAGATTATAAAAACGATAAGGTAAATGGAAAAATAATAATAAGCAAGTCAATTCAAGGTACTATAAATTATAACTTAATCACTTCTGGAAAGCTTGGTATATATGAATTTAAAATTGATGTGGATGAATTTTTAGAAGCTGAATATAAAGATGTAATAGATAAAATTTTTGCCAGTTTTTATATAAATGAAGACTAAAAAGATGTCTCAAAATTTTTGAGACATCTTTTTTAGGTGTGCCCGGCATGTGTAACAACTTGACGGTGAAAGTCCGTTGCAGGCTTGGTAGTGGGAACTGCTAGTTAAGGGCAAGGGTGTCCACCGTGAGGTGGAATCTGAAGGAAGCCTACGGCAAAATCTCGGTCTGAGGAATACGAACTACATATGAGGCTACTAGAAATGGATGAGTTTGCCTAACAAAACGAAATCCTACACTACCCGAGTTTCTAGGAGTAAATGTAGCAGATATATGAGATGAAGGTTGTTGTTCTTACCCGGGGAGGTCTGATAGATGCATCATTATTAATGGATGTATTTCCTAAATGATAACCTACATAGTGATATGTAAATGAACTATCAGAAGTCAGCAGAAGCCATAGTACTATTTATGTGCACGTAAATAGGAAGGGCTGAACATTAAGGAGGTTTTCAACTTTGGATAAATTAAAGAACGTGAATAAAGTGCAGACAACTGAATATTCAGGCTACCCTGTAGAAGTAGAGTTGGAAACTCGAGGTAAACAAGGAGTGCATAGCGTAGCTTTAGTGTTACCGGAGGTAGAAATAGAAAACCGTGCAAGAATATCTACTAATAATCTACTCGAGAATATTCTAGAGAGAGATAATATGTTATTTGCTATGAAGAGAGTAATTAGCAATAAAGGTAGTCATGGTGTTGATAACATGAAATACGATGAACTTCGAGATTTTGTTGTTAAACACTGGTCTACAATAAAATTAAAATTATTAGATGGAACATATAAACCTACACCAGTAAGGAGAGTAGAAATACCTAAATCTAACGGTGGAATAAGATTACTTGGAATTCCAACTGTATTAGATAGAATGATACAACAAGCAATTGCACAAGTACTAACTAAAATATATGAACTGACTTTCTCTGATAATAGCTATGGTTTTAGACCTGGAAGAAGTCAACATCAAGCTATTAAGAAATCCTTAGAATATATAAATCAAGGACATAAATGGGTTGTAGATATGGATTTAGAGAAATTCTTTGATAAAGTTAACCATGATATTTTAATTGGTAGACTATCAAGGAAAATAGCTGACAAAAGAGTATTAGACTTAATAAGGAAATACCTTAAAAGTGGAATAATGCTAAATGGAGTTATAGTATCGAATGAAGAAGGAACTCCACAAGGAGGACCGTTGAGTCCACTTCTATCAAATATAATGCTTGATGAAATTGATAAAGAATTAGAAAGAAGAGGTCATAAGTTCTGCAGGTTTGCGGATGATTGTAATATTTATGTTAAAAGTAGAAAAGCAGGAATAAGAGTTTTAAGTAGTATTAAGAAAATAATTGAAGAAGATTTAAAATTAAAAGTTAATAAAGAGAAAAGTGCAGTTGACCTAGTTAGCAGAAGAAAATTTCTAGGTTTCTCATTCTATTTCACAAAGGGCGGCGTCCAAATAAGAATACATGAAAATTCCTATGAGAAATTTAAATCTAGTATAAAAGAGCTTACAAATAGAAATAAAGGAATCAGTATGGAATGGAGAATACTTAAACTAAACCAGAAAACAATAGGCTGGATTAACTACTTTGGAATAGCGAAAGCTAAGGGTCAGATTCAACAGATTGAGGGATGGATTAGGCGAAGACTTCGAGCATGTATTTGGAAACAATGGAAATTACCAAGGACAAAACGTAAGAATCTAGTTAAACTTGGAATGGATAAATATAAGGCATATCAATATTCAAATACAAGAAAGGGCTATTGGAGAATTTCCAAAAGCCCAGTCCTGTCAAAAACACTTACGAATAAATATATAGAAGAAATAGGATATATGAGTATATCCAAAAGATATTCAAAAATGCATGGAACTTAATGAACCACCGTGTACCGAACGGTACGCACGGTGGTGTGAGAGGACGCTAAATAAAATAATTATTTAGCTCCTACTCGATTAAATTTCTTAATTTACATTTTTATTATTTTCTATTTCTTCAGCTAAATTGTTTAAATACTCCCATCTTTCATATTTAGACTCAAGATCTTTTTCAAGATTTGATTTTTCATTAAGCATTTCTTGTAATTTAGTAAAATCAGTTGAATATTTATCTAGGTTGTTATCAATATATTGAATTTTATTTTCTAGAGAAGTTATATCATCATCTATACTGTCAAATTCCCTTTGTTCATTAAATGTAAACTTTAATTTTTTATTATTTTTAGGTTTTTCTTTTTTTTCATTATTTTTAGGGCTTTCTTGTATAGTTTCAATTTCATCATGTTGACTTTCTTTAAAGATTAAATAGTCACTGTAGTTCCCTGTATAAATATCTATATTTCCCTGCGTTTTATATGCAAATATTTTGTTACATATCCTGTCTAGGAAATATCTATCATGGGAAACGCATATAACAACACCTGGGAATTCATCCAAATAATCTTCTAATCTATTTAGAGTTTCTATATCTAGGTCATTTGTAGGTTCGTCTAAAAGAAGAACATTAGGAGCAGACATTAAAGTTCTCAAAAGATGAAGTCTACGTCTTTCTCCACCAGAAAGCTTTTTTATAAGTGTATACTGCATAGTTCCATCAAATAAAAACCTTTCACACATTTGAGATGCAGTTATTTTCTGACCGTCAGAAGTTGCTATATAATCACTAACTTCTTTAACATAATCTATAGCACGTATTTCTAAATTCATATGAGAATCATCCTGAGAGAAACAACCTATTTTTACTGTTTCTCCTATTTCAATATGTCCACAATCTGGGTTAAGTTTTCCATTTAATACATTTATTAAAGTTGACTTACCCATACCATTTTTACCTATTATTCCAATTCTATCAACTCTAGAAATTGCGTAATCTAAATCGTTTATAACTTTTTTCTCACCAAATGATTTAGATATATTGTGAATTTCTATTATTTTTTTTCCAAGTCTGCTTGATGCAGTAGTTATTTCTAGATTTTCATTATTTGATAAAACTTCAGAATTAACAAGATCATCAAATCTTTGAAGTCTAGCTTTTTGCTTTGTTGTACGAGCACGAGCTCCACGTTTTACCCATGCAAGTTCTGTTCTTATTAAATTTTGTTTTTTTTGCTCTATACTAGACTCTAATGTTAATCTTTCCATTTTTTTTTCAAGAAATATAGAGTAGTTACCATCATAGCTAAAAAGTTTTCCTTTATCAAGTTCTACTATTCTATTTGTAACTCTATCTAAAAAATATCTATCATGAGTTATCATAAGTAATGATAAGCTTTTATTGTTTAAATATTCTTCTAGCCAATCTATAGTATCATTATCTAAATGGTTTGTAGGTTCGTCTAAAATTAATAGTTCACAAGGCGTTATAAGCGCTGATGCAAGTGAAATTCTTTTTCTTTGTCCTCCAGATAATTCAGCAATTTTTTGAGTGAAATTATTGATTCCAAGTTTTGTTAAAACTGACTTTGCTTCACTTTCAAGATCCCAAAGGTTGAGTGAATCAATCTTTTCTTGTAATTTTATTAATTCATTATTTAGATTATCATTAAAATCTGTATTTAACTTGTCTAAAATATTTTGATAATCACGAAGAAGTTTCATTTCTTTAGATGTCCCCTTAAATACTTGTTCAAGGACTGTAGCATTTTCATCATAATATGGGTTTTGGGGAAGGTATTCAATTCTAACTTTGTTAGGCTTAGTCATAGTACCATTATCAGGTTCTTCTACTCCTGCTATTATTTTAAGTAATGTAGATTTACCAGTACCATTAACACCTATAAGGCCTATCTTTTCTCCTTCATTTATTCCTAATGATATATTATTAATTAGTACTTTTTCAGAGTAACTCTTTGTTATATTTTCTAATGCAATTAAGTTCATGTTATCACCCTTATACTTATTTTAATTTACTAAACTATTATAACAGTTTTTGCATTATATAGGAATTTAAAAAAGAGGCCATGTAATAAAGTTAATAATTAACTAGTTAGTAAATTACTATAATTATGATAATAATTTACTTTTTAGTAATAGAATTTCATTAAAAATATATAATAATAATAAATTGAGAAATATAGTAA
>NZ_JAKEDR010000129.1 GCF_023653455.1 Paraclostridium ghonii | reverse complement strand
TTTTAAGCTTATCAGTTTTAACTATTTTTTGACTTTTTATATCATATGAAAATAACTCTCCCTTTTTATATCCATAAAATCCACTACTATCTGGTACCCACCCCAATAAGTCAAAATAATAAGGTAGAGTTATATAACTATCATCTTTTAAATTATATACAACGCTTTTTATGCTTTTATAGTTCTCTTTTTTTTCTTTTTGTGTAGTACTATATATAAGTATTTCTTTAGATGGAGACATACTCTCCATCTTATAAAATGTAAGATCTTCATCATTTAGAGTTTTTACATTTGAAATACTTTCATCATCAGTGTTTAATTGATATATATTTATACCAGTTTTATTTCCATCTGCATAATTACCTATGGCAAGTAATCTATCTTCATAAAATTCTAAGTCTAGAATGTAATCATTTATAGATATAACTGAATCTAATTTTATACTTTCATTTTTATTTTTATAGTTACTTTCATTGTAATCATAAGTCTTTTCATCTAATTTTACATTTTTACTAAATTCTTTATTTTCATATACACTTATGTATACAATAAGCGAAAGTATCCCTACAATAAAAAGTAAAAGTGTTATATTCTTTATATCTTGCTTTATATTTTTTAGCATTATATATTTCTCCTTAACTTATTGTAGGAAGTTTTATAGAAACCTTAGTTCCTTTGTTGACCTCGCTTTTTATATTTATTTTTCCATTGTAACTATCAACTATTGACTTTACAATAGCAAGCCCTAATCCAGTACTTCCTAATTCTCTAGTTTCACTTTTAGATATCCTATAAAAAGGTGATAATATATTTTCAAGTTCTTCTTTTTCAATTCCATCTCCAAAATCTATAACTGAAATATTTGCATATTTTCCTTCTACATATGCATTAACACATATATCTGAATTTACCTTTCCATATTTTATAGCATTATCAACTAAGTTTATTATAATTTCCTTAATTTTATCTTCATTGGCAATTATTTTTATATTTTTATCAACATTTATATTTATGTTCATATTATATTTTTTAGCTTTATGAGTCATGTCCTCACACATATTTACTATAATTTTAGATAAATCTATTTTTTTTAATTCATAGTCAAAGTCTTTGTTAGTATTTTTAGATATATCAAGAAGTTGTACAATCATTCTATTTAATCTATTAGACTCAGATATAATCCTATTTATTCCTTTATTAAAAAATTCTTCATCGCTAAATTGATTATCTTTTATAATTTCACTGTATCCTATTATTGTTGTCATAGGAGTTTTTAACTCATGAGTTACATTGTCAAAAAACTTTTTCTGTTTTTCTGATAATTCTCTTAAATTATCTCTATCACTCTCTATAGTTTTAATCTGATTATTTATAGTTTCAATCATATTGTTAAAATCAGATGCAAGAATTCCTAGTTCATCATTAGATTTTATATCTATTTTCACATCAAAGTTTCCATCCGTAACTTCTTTTGTTTTATTTGCTAAACTTTTTATTGGAGATGTTATTTGCTTTGATATAATATATGCAATAATCATACTTATAGCAAAAATCATTACAGAGAAAATAAGTGTTTTATTTATAAATGATTTTGTCTTGTTAAATAATTTGGTATAATCATTTTCAAATCTTATCATACCTACTAATTTATTATCTCTGAAAATAGGATATGATACATACACTAAAGCTTTATTATCTATATACTCTATAGTATAGGATAAGTCTCCCTTTAATGCATTTTCCATATCTTTAGTTCTTTTTAACTGTTTATACTTTTCAGTTCTTGGATATATTAATGCTCCAATATCATTGTAAATATAAACAGTTTTATCTAATCTATAAGTTAAATCTCTTGATATAGCACCACTTTTTGATGCAAATGCAACTTTGTTAAATTCCATCTTATTAAATTCAAAATACTGATGCAAATATAAATTAATACTTTTAGTTGTATCTTTAATTTCATTATCTATTAAATACTCTACAACATTATTAAGTAATGAGTTACTATATATAACTATAGAAAATATAACAAAAAAGATTATAACCAAGAAAAACATCATTATTTTGTTGGTTATAGAATTTTTCATATTTATATTTTTTGTCCAGATAACTTATACCCTGCTCCAATTACAGTTTCTATGCAATTGTAATTACCTAACTTTTTTCTCAGTCTTTGTATATGAGTGTCTACTGTTCTACTTTCGCATTCAAAGTCTATCCCCCATATATTGTCTAGTAATTGGGCTCTAGTCAGCACTGTGTTTATGTTTTCCACGAAATATAAAAGAAGTTCATATTCTTTACTTGTTAAATGAATAATTTCATTATCTAATCTAACTTTCATTTCTTTTTTATTTATTTCTAATCCGTTTTCTAACTTAACAACTTCTATATCTAATTTAATATTGTCCTCTAATAAACTTATTCTTCTAAATATAGACTTAACTCTTGCAACTACTTCTCTTATATTAAATGGCTTAGTTATATAGTCATCCGCTCCTAATTCTAACCCTAAAACTTTATCTATTGTATCTGACTTTGCAGTCAACATTATTATAGGTATAGAATAAGTAGTCGTCACGTTTTTGCATATATCAAGACCATTCATATCTGGAAGCATTAAGTCTAGTATTATTAAATTCGGGCTAAAGCTAGATACAAGTTCAAGTGCTTGCTTTCCTGTATCTGCTATTTTAGTTTCATAGCCTTCTTTCTTTAAAGAATAAGATATTATATCTGATATATTTTCTTCATCTTCAACTATTAATATCTTCTTCATATCTACATCCTTCTTTCATTTATAAAGAATCTATCTTTTTTCCTTCTATAAATATTTGGTGCCATAAACAGAATACGAACACTGTCCAAACTTTTCTCGAGTTATCTTTACTTCCTTTTATATGTTCATCTAGTAAACCTATAGCATACTCTTTATTTATAATATCATCCGTTTTTGATTCAGTTATTACATTTTTTACATATTTGCCTAAATCATCTTTTAACCAGACTCTTATAGGTGTCGGGAATCCTAATTTTTTCTTTTCTACCATATGCTGAGGCACTACATCTTTAAAAGCTTCTCTTAATAAAACTTTAGTATTTTTATTGCTTATTTTTTGGTCCAATCTTAAGTTTTTAGCAACATTAAATACTTCTTTGTCTAAAAACGGAACTCTAAGCTCTATAGATGATGCCATTGACATTTTATCTCCTTTTAATAATATGTCACCCTCTAACCATGTATTTATATCTATATCTTGCATAGTTGTTACATAGTCATAGTTCTTTCTTTTGCAATCTCTGTATAAAGCTCTCACTACTCTGCTATATGTGTTATTATCATCATACTTATTAATTATACTCTTAACTTCATTATTTTCAAATATTTTAGCATTTCCTATATATCTTTTTTCTAAAGGTGTAGTTGCTCTAACTAAGTAATTTTTCCCTCTTAGTTCAGGCATTTTTATAAATATCTTATTTAAAGTTTTATTTAAACCTTTAGGTAAAGTTAAAAATGGTTTAACTGCTTCATATTCTTTATATATATTGTATCCTGCAAAAAATTCATCAGCTCCTTCTCCTGATAATACCACAGTTACATGTTTTCTAGCCTCTTTAGATAAAAAGTATATTCCAACACATGATGGATCCGCTAATGGATCATCTAAACTGTATATAACCTTTGGAAGCGCATTTATATAATCATCTTGTGTTACTCTTATTTGTATGTTTTCAATTCCTAGCGCATCTGCAGTTTTCTTCGCTACATTTAATTCATTGTATCCATCTACTTCAAATCCTACAGAAAAAGATTTTATCTTAGGATTTATCTTTGATGCTAATGCAGCTATTATAGTTGAATCTATTCCTCCTGATAGAAATGTTCCAACTTCAACATTAGATATCATATGATGTTTTACAGAATCATTTAATATATTGTATACATCTTCTTTTGTAACTTCTTCTTCATTTGTAAATCTAGCTTCAAAGTATTTTTCAAATTTAATTTGATTATCTTCTATTGTAAAACAAGTTCCATTAGGTACTTTTTTTATACCTTCCATCATAGTTTTATATCCTGGAACATATTGAAACGATAAATAATTTTGTAAACTCTTATCATCTACGTTTTCTTCTTTTACTATAGGAAGTAACGCCTTATATTCTGAAGAAAATGCTATATATTCATCATTTTCAGTATAATATAATGGTTTTATTCCAAAGTGATCTCTAGCCCCAAATATAGTGTTGGTTCTTTCATCATAAATTACGAATGCAAACATCCCTCTCAGATCTTTAACTGATGATTTTCCATGCTCTAAATAAGAAGTAAGTAATACTTCAGTGTCAGATTCTGTGTTAAATTCATATCCTTTAGTTATAAGCTCCGCTCTTAAATATTCATGGTTGTATATTTCTCCATTAAATATTATAGTGCTTTCTTTTTTACTAAGTGGTTGATGCCCATGAGATAGGTCTATTATACTAAGTCTTTTGAATCCAAATCCTACATTATCTTTAACAAATAATCCTGTATCATCTGGACCTCTATGATTAATTTTTTCTGTCAATTCTCTTAATAAATCTTCATTTATGTTACTATTTTTATTATATAAAAAAACGTGTCCACACATAAAAATTCTCCTTCTGTCATAAATTCATATTATTCTTAGTTTTTCTTGCCTATCTTACATATTATACCATCTATTTGTAACAATATAATTACGTATAGGTAACAAATCCGTTACATATGTGTGTTTTTTTTTACAAAAAAAACTAGAGAATATTCTCTAGTTTTAATTTCTTAATTGCGTTTTATATATAATAAACTCAATTATCCTGCTATTGTTACGTTAGCAGCTTGAGGTCCTCTTGCACCTTCAACTATTTCAAAGTTAACTACTTGACCTTCTTCTAAAGATTTAAATCCATCTGTTTGTATAGCTGAAAAATGTACGAATACATCATCTCCACCTTCTACAGATATAAATCCAAATCCTTTTTCATTGTTAAACCATTTAACTGTTCCATTCATCATTTTGGAATCCTCCTAAAACCTTGTAAAAAAATTTAACATTTATTAATGTTATTTTAAGTTTAACATAATTGTAATTACTTTACAATATTTTTATTTCCAATTAGGAAAACTTATTCACAGTCTTCAAATTGACTATTGTATAAAGATGCATAGAACCCATCATCTTTTAATAATTCTTGATGGCTTCCTTGTTCTATTATATCTCCATCCTTCATAACTAATATTAAATCTGCATCTTTTATAGTTGATAATCTATGAGCTATTATAAAACTTGTTCTACCTTCCATAAGGTTACCCATAGCTTTTTGTATTAAAACTTCTGTACGAGTGTCCACTGAACTTGTAGCTTCATCAAGTATAAGTATCTTAGGATCTGCTAAAATAGCACGAGCTATAGTTAAAAGTTGTTTTTGACCTTGAGATACGTTGCTCGCCTCTTCATTTAACTCCATTTTATATCCTGCTGGAAGAGTTTTTACAAAGTGGTGTACATGAGCTGCTTTTGATGCTTTTATAACTTCTTCATCTGTAGCATCAAGCTTAGAGTATCTTATGTTTTCCATTATACTACCATTAAATAACCATGTATCTTGTAAAACCATTCCAAATAAGCTTCTTAAATCAGCTCTATTAAAATCATTAATGTTTTTACCATCGATTAGTATAGCACCTTTATTTATATCATAAAAACGCATTAATAATTTTACAACTGTAGTTTTTCCTGCTCCAGTAGGTCCAACTATAGCTACTTTTTGACCAGCTTTTATATTTGTTGTAAAGTCATTTATTATTATTTTATCTTCTGAATATCCAAAGTTAACATGATCAAAAGCTACATCTCCTTTGATATTTTTAGTACTAACTGGATTATCACTTATTTGAACTTCTTCATCTTCATCTAAGAATTCAAATGCTCTTTCTGCCGCTGCTGCCATAGATTGCATTATATTTGCAATTTGTGCTGTTTGAGCTATTGGTTGGTTAAAACTTCTTACATATTGTATAAATGAAAGTATATCCCCAACTTCAATAGTCTTTTTGATTGTAAAATATCCACCTAGTATAGATACTAAAACATACCCTAAGTTTCCTATAAAAGTCATCATTGGCATCATCATTCCTGATAGGAATTGAGATTTCCATGCAGATTCATATAACTTATCATTTAACTCATTAAATTCTGCTATAGATGCATCTTCTCTATTAAATGCTTTTACTATATTATGTCCACCATAAACTTCTTCAACTTGCCCATTTACATTCCCTAGGTACTTTTGTTGAGATTTAAAGTGAGCTTGTGAATTCTTAACAATAAACCCTATTATTATCATAGATATAGGTAGTATTAATAATGAAACTATAGTCATTTGCCAACTTATAGATAACATCATTATAAGAACACCTATTACTGTTGTAACAGAAGTAATAATTTGAGTCATAATTTGATTTAAGTTTTGACTTAATGTATCTATATCATTTGTAACTCTAGATAAAACTTCACCATGTGTTCTTTTATCAAAATATTTAAGTGGCATACGATTTATTTTCTCTGAAATTTCTTTTCTAAGCTTGTATGAAACTTTTTGAGATATTCCAGAAACTATAAACGATTGAATAAATGAGAATATAGCACTTATTACATAAAGTCCTAATAAAATCAAAATTATTCTACCTATATAATCAAAGTCTATACCAGCATTTCCTTGATTGCTAACTTTTCTAACGAGACCTTGGAATATCTCCGTTGTAGCTTTACCTAATATTTTAGGACCTACTATAGAAAATGCAGAACTTCCTATTGCAAATATTACTACTATTAATAGTGCCATTCTATACGGATTTAAATAATTAAAAAGATTTTTCATTGTTCCTTTAAAATCTTTT
Source organism: Paraclostridium ghonii (assembly GCF_023653455.1). GTDB lineage: Bacteria > Bacillota > Clostridia > Peptostreptococcales > Peptostreptococcaceae > Paraclostridium > Paraclostridium ghonii. Next base: position 2,947 of record NZ_JAKEDR010000129.1, on the reverse strand, counting down.
GCTTTTTCTGTTCCTCTCATTCCTCCCATAGGTCCGCCCATTTTAGGAGTATTTTGTTTTCTATTACTCATTGTCAAGTTCCTCCTTTGGAAGTTGTGATTGGGCAATTTCTTTATATACTTCACAATTTTTAAGAAGTTCTTCGTGTTTTCCTATTCCAACAATATTACCTTCGTCTAATACTATTATTTGATCAGCATTTAATATTGTACTTATTCTTTGAGCTACTATAAGTACTGTAGAATCTCCAGTTTCTTCTTTTAATGATTTTCTAAGTGCTGCATCTGTTTTTAAATCTAGAGCTGAGAAACTATCATCAAATATATAAATTTCTGGGTTTTTAGCTATTGCTCTTGCTATTGAAAGTCTTTGTTTTTGACCGCCTGAGACATTTGTACCACCTTGTGAAATTTCACTCCCAAATTTATCAGATTTCGTTTCTATAAACTCTAAAGCTTGTGCTATCTCTGCTGCTTTTTTAACTTCTTCATCTGTAGCATCTTGATTACCATATCTTAAATTAGAATTTATATCTCCTGAGAATAAAACTCCTTTTTGGGGAACATATCCAATTCTATCTCTTAAGTCATGTTGTCTAGCATCTTTTACATTTAAGCCATCTACTAATATCTCCCCTTCTGTTACATCATAGAAACGAGGTATTAAGTTTATAAGAGTTGATTTTCCTGAACCTGTACTTCCTATAAACGCTGTAGTTTTACCTGGTTTTGCAGTAAAGGTTATATTACTTAAAACATCTTCTTCTGCATTAGGGTATCTAAAGCTTACATTCTTAAACTCAACAACACCTTTTTTATTTGTATCAAATTCTTTAGTGTTTTTATTATCTTTTATATCTATATCCTTAGAAATAACTTCATCTATACGATCCATAGAAACTATAGCACGTGGTAATATCATAGATACCATTGATATCATTAAAAATGCCATTATAATCTGCATAGTATATTGTATAAACGCCATCATATCTCCAACTTGCATATTTCCTGAATCCACACGATGTGCACCATTCCATACAATCAATATTGTAATTAAATTCATTATTAACATCATTGTTGGCATCATCATAGACATAGTTCTATTAACAAATAAATTAGTTTTCATTAAATCAGTATTTGCTTTATCAAATCTTTTTTCTTCATGTTTTTCAGTACCAAAAGCTCTTATTACTAGCATTCCTGTAAGCATTTCACGAGTTACTAAGTTTACCTTATCAACAAGTTTTTGAACAGATTTAAACTTAGGCATAACTAATGCAAATAAAACTAGTACTACAGATATTATAGCAAGCACTGCTACTCCTATTATCCAAGCCATAGAAGTATCTGTATTTAATACCTTTATAACTCCTCCTAATGCAAGTATAGGGGCGTAAAATACAATTCTAAGTAACATTACCATAAGCATTTGTACTTGTTGAATATCATTTGTACTACGAGTTATTAACGATGCTGTAGAAAATTCATCCATCTCTTTATTTGAAAATGATATTACTTTATTAAATACACCTTTTCTTAAGTTTCTTCCAAGTTTTGCTGCAACTTTAGCTCCTAAATATCCAACAGCAACTGTAGCCAACATACTTATAAGTGCTATACCTAACATTATCGCACCTGTCTTGAATATGTAATTAGTCTGAAGCTTATCTACATCTATTCCGATTGCTTTGTATTCACCTTTTACATATCCAATAGCACCTTGAATTATCATACTTTCTGGCATATTATCCAGTTTTTCATCAAATTCAGCCTCTATTTGCTTTAAATTATCCTTAGGCATAGATTTGAATGCGTCCATTATATCCATATTGGTGTTAACTGGAACTCCTGGTGGTGTCATTTCTTTTATAATTTGATCTTTATTTTTCTCTATACCAGATATTATCATAATAGATTTTGCCATTATAGGGTTTAGCTTATCTATTACTTCTTTATCATTTGTATTAAGCTTATATACTTTTTCATCTATTCTACTATCTTTAAACTCTCCTTTGTCAAGTAAGTCATAATATTTCATTACTTCATCTTTATCTTTATCACTCATAAAAATAGTAAGATTATTTAGTTCGCTCTCTCTTATAACCTCAGGAACTGCATTTTCAATACCATTTTGCTGAATTCCAACATTTACTATATTAGATGTATAATCAGGTAATGATAAATCACATATAGCTTGAATTGTTAAAAGTCCAACTATAAGTATCACAGAACCTATTGAGTTTCTTAAATGTTTAATTAACTTAATCATTTTGCTAGTTCTCCTTTTTAGATTTTAATGGTTATGTTTTAATAATTATTATATTTTTATAATTATTATAAGTCAATAACTTTTTTAAATTGTATAAAATATTATTTTAGTTTATAATGTTAGTATAATTATAGGTTAAAGGAGATTTTATATGGATAATAAAGATTTAACTAAAACATCTGATGCATTATTTAGCTTATTAATGCAATTGAATAATAAAGTATTTAATCAAGATAAAATGATTAAATGCTCTCCTCTTCCTCCATCGCATGTTAAAGTTATATTTTATTTACTTAATAATGGTTCTTCATCTATATCTGATATAGCTTCTAACTTAGAGATATCTAAACCTAACATGACACCTATTATCGACAAACTTTTACGTGACAACCTAGTTTATAGAACTGAAGATCCTAATGATAGAAGAATCGTTAGAATAGCGTTAACACAAAAAGCTTTAGACATATCAACTGAGCATAAAAAAAGGCTTAAAGAATCTCTTTTTACTAAATTGTCAACGCTTTCAAATGATGACTTAGTAAAAATGAAAGATTTAGTTTCTGAACTTACTAATATAATAATAAAGTTAGATTAAATAAAAAAGAACTCAATGGAGTTCTTTTTTATTTAACTTTTCAATGTAAAATTATAATAAATTTCCTTCAATCCTTTTATATAA
>NZ_JAKEDR010000128.1 GCF_023653455.1 Paraclostridium ghonii | reverse complement strand
TTATAAAACAAAAAAAGAATAGTAATATCCTTATATTTATAAGTCAAAAAGGTAATATCTCTATTGATTTAGCGTTGTTAATGACTTTCTTTTTTAAGATATTTATAAATAATTAAGATAGAAAAAGCGAATATAATACAAACTTCGACATTGATTTTAAATAAAATAATATATGATAATAGTTAGATGAAAATATTAGATTGGGTTAAGTAACTAAGTGGAAGCTAATACATAGCTTAAATTACTTTATCCATTGGTTAAAATAAATATGAAATAGGTGAGAAAATGATAAACGTACTTATGATAGAAGATGATAGTGCAATATCTTTTGCAGTAAAGTATGCACTAGAGAAAGAAGGCTTTAGTATTGATATATGCAATGACTTAGAGCAAAGTAGAAACAGTATTAAAAACAAAAAGTATAATGTTATCCTTTTAGATGTAATGCTACCAGATGGAAATGGTTATGATTTTTGCAAGGAAATTAGAGAAATTCAAGACACTCCTATAATATTTTTGAGTGCTTGTGATGAAGAAGTGAATGTAGTTATGGGGCTAGATATTGGAGGAGATGATTACATAACCAAACCTTTTAGGGTTAGAGAACTTATTTCTAGGATAAATGCAGTACTTAGAAGAAAAGGTAATAGCATTGAAAATAAAAAAGTAATTAAATTTAAAGATTTAACTATAAATACTTTAGAAGCTAGAGTTTATAAAGGCGAAGAGGAAATTTTGTTAACTTCTGTTGAGTATAAGCTATTATTAATATTAATTAAAAATAATAATGTTGTATTAAGTAGAACTAAAATACTAGAAAAACTATGGGATGTTACTTGTGATTTTGTGAATGATAATACCCTTACAGTTTATATAAAAAGACTTAGAGAAAAAATAGAAGATGATTCAAGTCATCCAAAATACATACTTACAGTAAGAGGATTAGGATATAAGTGGAACGGAAGTGAAAATAGTGTTTCTATCTAATGTTGAAATAAAAAGTTTTATAAAAAATTACACTATATTATTTATGATTACTATAATACTTTGTGTAGGAGTTAGTTTTATAAGTGTAAATATAATAAAAGATAAGGTAGTAGAAAACAATCAAGCTATAATAGGATCTATATTATCTCAGCATCCTAATTTAGAAAATAATATTGTAGGTATAATAACTCAAGGAAAATCAAAAGATGACATAAGTTTAGGTAAAGAAATACTAAAAAAATATAGCTATGATAAAAATATAAGATTAAATAATGAGCCAATTATAAGAGGTAGTATAAAGGAAGTATTTAGTATAAATTTATTATCTATATTTGTGCTATTTATTTTTGTTTTAATCTTAGTTATGCATTATTTTAAGATGATATACAGTGATATAAAAGATATGACTGATTATGTATACCATAGTTCAGAAGGCAAAGGTTTTGAGATGAGAAATAAAAATCAAGAAGGTCAGATAGGACTTCTTAAAACTGAACTTTTAAAAATGACTAATATACTTAAAGAAAAAGTAGAACTTTTAAGTAAAGAAAAGATATTTTTAAATGATACTATTTCTGATATTTCACATCAGTTAAAAACACCTATGACATCACTTATAATACTTAATGATTTAATGTATGATGACTTAGCCCAAGAAATTAAAATAGAGTTTTTAGAAAAGATAAAATCTCAATTAAATAGAATGGAATGGTTGATAAAAAGTATGCTAAAACTTTCAAAAGTAGAAGCTAAAGTAATAAATTTTAAAAATGAAAAAGTAAATGTTAAAGAAATGATAAAAATGGCTATTCAACCAAGTTTAATTCCAATAGAACTTAAAAATATAGATGTCAGTATAAATGGTGATAGTAAAGCTATATTTTTAGGAGATATGAATTGGTCTATAGAAGCTTTAGTTAATATAATTAAAAATTGTGTAGAGCACACTTTTTCTAATGGAAGTTTAAATATTAGTTATGAAGAAAATTCTTTATACACAGAAATTGTAATAAAAGATAGTGGAGAAGGTATAGATAAAAAAGATTTACCTCATATATTTAAAAGATTTTATAAAGGAAAAAGCAGTTCAAAAGAAGACAGTGTAGGTATTGGATTAGCTATGGCAAAGTCTATAATTGAAGGACAAAATGGTGATATTTATGTCAAAAGTGAAAAAAACAAAGGAACTCAGTTTAATATAATATTTCATAAAACCTATGTGACTAATTTGTAATATTTAATTCACTTTAAAGTAATTTTATATCTTTAAAATTAAAGATATAAAATTACAAGCTAGTATAAATATGATGAACTAAATAAGGTGAAATTTACAAAATGAAATGTGGAGGTTTATATGGAAATTTTAAAAGTTGAAAACTTAACAAAAAGTTATGGTACGGGAGAGGCGAAAGTAGATGCCTTAAAAAATATTAATTTATCAATAAACAAAGGGGAATTTGTTGCAATAGTAGGGCCTAGTGGAAGTGGTAAAAGTACGTTGCTTCATTTATTAGGTGGAGTTGATAAGCCAACTAGTGGAAATGTATTTATAAACGATGTAGATATATACAACTTAAAAGAAAAAGACTTATCTATATTTAGAAGAAGAAATATAGGGATTATATATCAATTTTATAATTTGATACCAGTACTTAGTGTAAAGGAAAATATATTACTACCAGCAGAACTTGATAATAGAAAAATAGAAAAAATATATTTAAATGATTTATTAAAAACTTTAGGATTAAAAGAAAGAGAAAATCACCTTCCAAATGAATTAAGTGGAGGACAACAGCAAAGAACTTCTATAGGTAGATCACTTATAAATAGACCAGCAATAGTTCTAGCAGATGAACCAACAGGAAATTTAGATAGCAAAAATTCTAAGGAAGTAATTGAACTTTTAAAGTTATCAGTAAAAAAATACAATCAAACTTTAATAATGATAACTCATGATAATAATATTGCCTTACAAGCAGATAGAGTGATATCCATAGAAGATGGAATGATTACAGCTAATGAGGTGATGTAGATGAACTTATATTACAGCTTAACTTTAAGATATTTAAAACAAAACAAGAAAAGAACAATAGTTACAATAATAGGAATAATATTATCTACATCTTTGATTTGTGGAATAGGCAATATGGTTGAAAGTTTTATAGATTATCAGATTAGAGAAGCAATAGCTGATATGGGTGATTATCATGCTATGTTTCATAATGTAAAAAAAGATGATTTAAATATTATAACAAATAGTGCAGGTGTATCTAAAAGCTTTGTAGCTGACAGTTTAGGATATTCAAAATTAAATAATGAAAAGAAAAATTTGATTGAAGTAAAAGAATATGATAAAAATACTTTTGAAAGTTATCAAGTAAAACTAAAAGAAGGTAAACTTCCTAAAAGTAATAATGAAATAGTATTAAGTGAAAGTGCTATACCTTTAATCAATAAAAAAATAGGAGATAATATAACACTAGACATTGGAAAAAGAATATCTGCAGATGGAAAAAATCTAGAAGATCCGATAGTATGGGACCATGAAACTATAGTAAATAAAAAAAGTAAAGATTTTAAAATAGTTGGTATTATGAAAAAACCTAAAAATGATATAGGCGATGATGTTGTAAGTTCAATAACATACTTAGATGTAAATAGTAAGCTTAAAAATGATATATTAAAAGTAGGTGTATTAGCCAATAACCCAAAAGAAATTTATAAAATATCAGAATCTATAGCAAAAAACTTAGGATTAAAAGAAGAAGTAATTGAAAGTAGTAGTTTAGATGATAAGAATAATGATAATAGTGTACATTATAAAAATCTATCATTTAATGAACCTTTACTAAGGTTAAAAGGTGCAAGTGCTTATGCAAATATTGATAAAACAGTAAGTATAGCAATATTTATTGTAATAGCATTAGTTGTTATATGTACAATAGCTACAGTATATAATTCATTTAGTATATCAATAAGTGAGAGAAAAAAACAATTTGGAATATTAAATTCTATAGGTGCTACTAAAAATCAAGTTATGAAATTAGTATTTATAGAAGCTATTATAGTTAGTTTAATAGGAATACCAGTGGGTTTAATAATAGGTACTTTTGCTATTGATTTAGTATTAAAATTGATACAAGCATTATTTAATGATTCACAAATTGGAAATATGAATTTAAGATTAGTTTATAATCCATACGTAATAGGATTAAGTGCATTAATTGTACTATTTACAATATTTGTATCAGCTATATTTCCAGCTATTAAATCAGCTAAAACATCACCACTTGAATGTATAAAAAATAGCAGTAATTTAAAATTAGGAAAAGTAAAAAACTCTAAATTAATTAAAGTATTATTTAAAACAGAAGGTGTTCTTGCATATAAAAACTTAAGAAGAAACAAGAAAAAATTTAGAATAACTTTATTTTCTTTAATCATTAGTGTAGTTATATTTATATCGTTTAGTGGATTTTTAACTTTATTTGGAAAAGCTAATGAAATTAATACAGGCAAAATGACTCATGATATAAGATTATGGAAAAGTGGTATACAAGAAAAGAATAATATAATAGAAGATCTAAATAAAATAAATGGAATAAAAAAAACTATTGTTGCTATGACCTATGGAGTGGGTATAAATGTTAATGAAAATAATATAAATAAAAAATATAAAAAAATTATAGATAACTTTTATACTAAAAAAAGCAAAAATAATGAAGTTGTATATGACTTTGATATGGAAAAAAACAATGAATTCCAATTTATAGCAGATAAAGATATAAAATCAATAAAATTAAAAGATGGAAGTTTTAATAAAGAAACAGCTATAAAAGAAAATGGTATAATACTTAGAGATAAAAGTTATTATAAAGAGGCTGGTAAAGCTTATTATATTTCATTAACTAATTATAAAGTTGGAGATACAATAGATGTATATACAATGCATAGTGATGAAAATGATAAAAAAATAATAGAACCTATAAAGTTAAAAGTTTTAGCCACTACTGAAGATTTACCTATAGGAATGAAAGATTATAATTATATGGGAATAGATTTTATAACTTATAATGAGGTAGGTACAAAATTAGGTTATGAAATAAATGATTCAAATATATACATATACTCTGATAAAAAAGAAAATACAAGAAAAGCAGTAGATGATATAGGTAAAAAATATTCATATAATGTATATGATGAAGTAGAAGAATCATTAAAAACTGAGCAGTCAATTAAGATAATAAAAACATTTGTATATGGATTTATATTTATTATATCTTTAGTAAGTATAATAAATATAGTAAATACGATAAGTACAAATATAAATCTAAGAAAAAGAGAGTTTGCAATAATTAAATCAATAGGTACAACGCCTAGTGGATTTAATAGAATAATATATTTTGAAAGCTTATTATATGGAGTTTTAGCATTAATTTATGGAGTTCCTATAGCAATTGGAATAGATGTAATTATGAATAAAAATATTGGAGATGTTATGGAACTAGGTATGATACTTCCATGGAAGGCAGTTTTAGTATGTGTTTTAGGCACATTTGCTGTTACATTTATTGCATCGTATATACCTATGAAAAAGTTAAATAAAGAAAGTATAATAGAAAATATTAGACAAGAAAGTATATAGGGTATACATAAAATTAACATAAGCAAAGCCTGTCTTTTAAATTATTAAATAATTTAAGAGACGGGCTTTATATTTATTTATATTATTTACCTATAAACATTTGTGTCCAGTATAAAGAAGATCCATTTGAAGCTATACCAACACCTAATTCAGTGAAGTTAGGGTTTAATATATTTTTTCTATGTCCTTCAGAATTCATCCATGCATTCATAACTTCTTGAGGAGTTTTTTGGCCCATTGCTATGTTTTCTCCAGCTGAAGTATAGCTTATACCGAATTTTTTCATCATATCAAATGGAGATCCATAAGTTGGAGATGTATGGTCAAAGTAGTTGTTATCTATCATATCTTGAGATTTTAAAGTAGCTACTTTTGATAATTCAGAATTAAATTTAAGTGGTTGAAGTCCTCTACTTGTTCTTTCATTATTAACTAAATCTAAAACTTCTTTTTGGAAGCTTGCAAAATCTCCAGATGGATTAGAAGGTTCTTCTGGTTTTACATCAGGTTTACTTTCAGGAGTATTGTTATCTTCACTTGGGTTAGATGGGTTATTCTCATTAGAACCTGGGTTATTTTCAGGCTTTGAATCCGGCTTACTTTCAGGAGTATTATTATCTACGTCTGGAGTAGATGGCTTATTTTGTGCACCATTACATGTTGGTAAATTAGCAGTAACACAATTTCCTTTATTATTTATTATATCTTGTATTAAACAATTTAAAGGTTTTATAGGTGTTGAACAGTCCTTACCATTTACATTTATAGATAAGTACTCCTCATAACCTTTGTTGTCACAATAAACTTTCTTGCATACAGTTTCATTTGATGCTGCATTTATAGGAAGTGTAGAACAAACTCCTATAATAGATACCACACCTAATGATAATAATGTTTTAACTTTGATATTCATATTTAAGTCACCTCTTTAATGTTATAGTTTTACAATGAATTATTTGAAAATGTTACCGATTTGTAACCTGCAGGACGATTTACCCCCTAGCACCTACATCTTTGACAGTTATTATAATATCATAAAGATTATAGATTATGCATTGTTAAGTTATGTAAATATTATATATAAATTACAATAATGTAAAATTTAGAGTATATATACAAAAATATAGTAAAAAATATATTGATGGGTATAAATACAGCAAACCTTTAAATTTTAATATAAATAGCAAAAAATTTAGTTAAATTAATTAAAAAAATGGTATACTATTAAAAGGTAAAATTACCAAAAGATGAAAGGAGAATTACTATGTCAAAAGAATTAGTAAAAGATAGAGTTATAAAATACTTAATGGAAGATTTATATGTTCCACAAGAGATGATAGATACAGATGTAGCATTATCAGAATTTGAAGAAGGATCAGAAGGGGTAATAGATATAATGGTAAACGTAAAAGACAATGAAGACTTTTACGCTCCTGTTATGATTATAAAATGCTTAGATGAAGAAGTTCCTTTACAAGGTGAAGAAGCTCAAGCGGCAGTTAATTTCTTAGAAGATGTAGATAATATAACTTTAGCGGGTAGAGCTGTTTTAACTAACGGAAATGAAATGATGTATGCAAACTGGACAGGTGAAGAATATGATACAGAAGAGGCACTTCCAGAATATGATGTAATGGTAAAAGAGTTTTTTGAAATGGAAGAATTAATAAAAGAACACGAAGAATCTCATGATTGTGGATGTGGTGAAAATCATGACAGTGATGACCATGAATGTTGTGGTGGAAGTTGTGGATGTAATCACGACAATAAATAATAAAATACGCTTAAATTTGAGATGATATGAGGGTTTAGCTTGACTAAACCCTTTTATTAATGGTATTATAAATTTGTTATAATCTCATTAATATTTTACCGTAATATAGGGGCAAGGTTATTATTGGATTTATTAATAGGGATTTAACTTTGTCGTTCGAGGGTAAAAGACTGCATATTATGCAGTCTTTTGTTCTTTATAGCAAAATATAATATTATTTTAAAAAAATATAAAAAAAATCAAGGAATTTGATATGTAAGTGTAGAATAATAGATATAGGAATTTGTTGACAAGTAAAAAGTATTTTTTAAAAAGAGTTTACATACTATTAACATGAGGATGAAACTACAGAAACTTTTTAAATTTGATTAACAAATTATTAGAGATAGAAGGGGTAGATTATGGGGGCTAAAAGAGAACATACTTATGAAAATTACATTTACAGTGATTCATCAAATTCATCAAATGCTATGAAAATGTACTTAAAGGAAATTGAAGAGTACAAAATGTTGTCTGCGCTAGAAGAAATAGAGTTGGCTAAAAAAATAGATGAATCATTTATAGGAGCTAAGGAAGAGTTTATCAATGCGAATTACAGATTAGTTGTTAGTATTGCTAAAAAATATAGAAAAGAAAATATTGATATGCTTGATTTAATCCAAGCAGGAAATATAGGACTTATAAAGGCTGTAGAAAAATATGATTATAAAAAAGGTTATAAATTTAGTACTTATGCTACATGGTGGATAAAGCAAAGCATAACTAGATACATAGATGATTGTGAGAATACTATTAGAATACCTGTTCACCTTCATCAAAGAATTAATTTTGTAAAAAGGAAAAAACAGGAATTATCATTAGAGTTACAAAGAGAGCCTAATATAGACGAATTAGCTATAGCATGTGATATAGAAGTAGAAAAAATAATTGATTTACTTAAGCGTGATAAAAATATAGTTTCACTAGATACGCCTATAAAAGAAGATGAAGATAGTAGTTTAGTAGAATTTATACCGTCTGATGCATATTTTGGAGATGTAGTTATGCATGAGGTAGAGCAACATAATTTGAGAGAAAAAATAGAAGAACTGTTAACAGGACTTAGTGAACAAGAACAAAAAGTCCTAAGAATGAGATTTGGGCTAGATGATGATATTCCTAAAACACTAGAAGAAATAGGCAAGGTGTTTGGGGTAACTAGAGAGAGAATAAGACAAATAGAAGCTAAAGCAATAAGAAAGCTAAGACATCCAAGCAGATTAAAACAATTAAAACATTTTTATTAGGATAATTAATTAAATTAAAAAAACGCTCATAGATACTTAAATAAGTATTTATGAGCGTTTTTTATATACTAAGGTATTATAAATTATCTGATTTGTGGATAAGTTATAATGCCAACTGCTAAACTTGAGCAACGGACCTGATTTTCAAAGTCGTTGGCGACATGAGCAAAGCGAATTTTTTATCAAATGAAAGTAATATTAACAAGTATTATATTAATATAATATAAAGTATATAAAAAACTTATTTCAAGGATTGATAATATGGATTACTCAAGTCGAGAAAACGCATATAAAGATATCAATGTTGATATTCAAATAATCACACAAAATTTAAAAAATATAAAAATACAATCTTTTTTAGAATCAAGCCAGACATACAGATTTATAACTGAAATGGAAAATGAAATTAATAAAGTTTTTAAAAGTATAGAAGAGCTTAAAGATCCATTTTTATTATTTGTTATGGGTTCTGGAAAGTATGGAAAATCAACACTTATAAACTCATTGATAAAAGACAATACATTGAAAACAAAAGATATTCCAAATACTTGGAAATTAGATATAGTTAAAGCATCTAATGTAAAACAAATGGATATTGTATATGAAGACAATGTTAGATCATATAGTTACGATGAAGGACTATTAATTTTAAAAAAAGAAGAAGATAAAGTCAAAGATTCGAAAAGATTTATAAAATACCAAGTTGATAAATTAAAAAAAAATAAGAACTTAACTATAAATGATTTGAAGGATCATAAAAAATCTTTAGAAGATAAGCACCTGTATAAATCGGATATTTTGGAAGTAAGGCATTATATAAATAAAAGTGGAATATTAAGCGATTTTATAATAGTCGATACTCCAGGATTAAATCAAAATTTACTAAAAAATACAAAACAGAGGATGATAGACTATTATAAAAGGGCAGATGGAGTGTTATGGGTTTTAGATGCAAAGAATATAATTTCAAAATCAAGTAATGATATGATAATTGACATAAAAGAAAATTATATATTAGATGATGAATGTAATAATATAATTTGTGTAGTAAATAAAGCAGATGAAATAAGAAGCAGAGAGAATGACCTTTTAAAAGTTAAAGAAAAAGCAGAGAATATATATTCAAATTATTTTAGAGATATAGTATTTATATCTTCTAAAGAAGCCATAGATGGATATATAAATAAGGATAAATATCTTGAAAATTTGAGTAATATAGGAT
>NZ_JAKEDR010000127.1 GCF_023653455.1 Paraclostridium ghonii | reverse complement strand
ATAATATGCAACTATTAAATGAATATATACAATATATAAAATCTATAAGAAAATTAAGGCATAATACAGTTAACTCGTATTTTATAGATATAAAAAAATATTTAACATATATAGAAAATAAAAGTATTACCTTATTTGAATCAACAGAAAATGATATAATAAGTTATATAATAGAATTAGAAAAGATGAATGTATCTACAGCTACTATTTCAAGAAGCATATCATCTATAAAATCTTTTTATGAATATTTATTTTTAAATAGATATATAAGTACTAATATATCTAAAAATATAAAAAAGCCTAAAATAGAAAAAAAAGAAATAGATATTTTGAGTGAAGAAGAGGTAGAAGCGTTACTAGACTTTCCACAACTAAAAAATATAAAAGATATAAGAGATAAAGCTATATTTGAAGTTTTATATGGGACAGGTATAAAAGTAACGGAGTTAATAGAGCTAGATTTAGATGACGTGAGTTTGGAATTTGATTATATTTGTTGTAAATCTGGTAAAAATCCAAGGGTTATACCAATGACTAAAACAACAAGCAAATATTTAGACAAGTATTTAAAGCAATCTAGAAGTGAAATTTTAAAAAATAACTATGAGGAAAAGGCTTTATTTACTAACTCTAATGGAACTAGATTTACAAGACAAGGTCTTTGGAAATTAATAAAAAAACATTCTAAAAGAGCAAATATAAATAAAAGTATAAATCCAACAATTCTTAGAAATTCATTTGCTATACACTTACTTAATCAAGGTGCAAATATAGCTGTGGTTAGCAAAATTTTAGGTAATTCTAATTTATCAAGCTTACAATATTATTTAGATTGTATGGATAAAAACATAAGGCAAGAGTTAAAAGAAAAACATCCTAGAAAATAAACTAACATTTAGGAGGAAATTTTTATGAGCAGAGTTATATGGATGATAATTGATAGTGTTGGGATAGGAGCACTTCCTGATTCTGAAAAATTTGGAGATGTAAATGTAAACACTTTAGGTAATATAGTTAAAAACTATAAAGATATAAAGCTACCTAATATGCTAAAATTAGGGTTAGGAAACATAGAGGGTGTAGATAGCTTAGAAGAAGTAAAAAGTCCTATAGGAGCATTTGGGAGAGCTAATGAGGTATCTAAAGGTAAAGATACAACAACTGGCCACTGGGAAATGACAGGAGTTTTAGTTGAAACGCCTTTTAAAACATATGAAAATGGATTCCCAAAAGAAATAATAGACGAATTTGAAAGAAAAACAAATAGAAAAGTTATAGGGAATAAGCCGGCATCTGGAACAGCTATACTAGATGAATTAGGAGAGCAACAAATGAAAACTGGAGAAGTAATAGTATATACTTCTGCAGATAGTGTATTCCAAATTGCAGCACATGAAGAGATAATTCCTTTAGATGAATTATATAAAATGTGTGAGATAGCAAGAGAGATAATGATGGGTGACAATGCAGTAGCTAGAATAATAGCTAGACCATTTATAGGACAACCAGGGGCATTTGAAAGAACTTCTAATAGAAGAGATTACTCTTTAAGTCCATTTGAAGATACAGTATTAGATAATATAAAAAATTCAAACCTAGATGTTATAGGTGTTGGAAAAATAGAAGATATATTTAATAAACAAGGTATAACAGAAGCTATACATACTAAAGATAATATGGATGGGGTAGACCAAACTATAAATTACATGAAAAAAGAAAACAATGGTCTTATATTCACAAATTTAGTTGATTTTGACTCTAAATATGGTCATAGAAGAGATGTTAAAGGATATAAAGAAGCATTAGAAGAGTTTGATGCTAGAATGCCTGAAATATTAGCAAATATGAAAGATGATGATATATTAATTATAAATTCTGACCATGGAAATGATCCTACATACAAAGGAACAGATCATACAAGAGAGTATATACCTATGTTAATTTACGGGAAAAACATTAAATGTGGATTAAATTTAGGAACTAGAAGTAGTTTTGCAGATATAGGAGCTACAGTAGCTGATATATTAAATGTAAAACCTCCTAAACATGGTAAAAGTTTTAAAAGTGATATTATAAAATAAATATTATATAGCTAGACTACAAAATAATGATATAAAGGAGATTAGTTATGAGAATTTATGACATTATAAAAAAGAAAAGAGATGGACAAGCATTAAGTAAAGAAGAAATAAATTTATTTGTAGAAAAGTACTCTAAAGGAGAAATTCCAGATTATCAGGCAGCAGCTCTTTTAATGGCTATATATATAAATAAAATGAATAAAGAAGAGACAGCTTTCTTAACAGAAGCTATGATGAATTCAGGAGAAGTTATAGATCTTTCAGATATAAATGGCATAAAGGTAGATAAACATAGTACTGGTGGAGTTGGAGATAAAACTACTATAGCATTAGCACCTTTAGTTGCAGCCTGTAAAGCTCCAGTAGCTAAAATGTCAGGAAGAGGGCTTGGACATACTGGAGGAACATTAGATAAATTAGAAGCTATACCAGGCTTTTCTATAGAAATGGAACCTAAAAAGTTTATACAATCAGTTAATAAACACAATATAGCTGTATGTGGACAAACAGCATCTATAGCTGTAGCAGATAAAAAAATGTATGCACTTAGAGATGTAACAGCTACAGTTGATAATATATCATTAATTGCAAGTAGTATAATGTGTAAAAAACTTGCATCAGGAGCTGATGCTATCGTATTAGATGTTAAAACTGGAGACGGTGCATTTATGAAGACTGTAGAAGATTCATTTGCACTTGCAAAGGAAATGGTAGACATTGGAGACAATATGAATAGAGAAACTATAGCTCTTATAACTGATATGGATGAGCCATTAGGATTTGCAATAGGTAACTCACTAGAGGTTATAGAGGCTATAGAAACTTTAAAGGGAAGAGGACCAAAAGACTTTGTAATGCTATGTGAAACATTAGGAGCATACATGTTATTATTAGCACAAGTAGTTGATAATTTTGAAGATGGTAAAGCTAAAATTCAAGAAGCTATATCTAGTGGAAGTGCACTTGATAAATTAAAAGAATTTATAGAAAATCAAGGTGGAGATAGTAAAATAGTTGATGATTATTCTTTATTACCTAAAGCAAAAGAAATAATGGAAATAAAAGCTTTAAAAACTGGATATATATCAAGAATAGAAGCTGAAGAAGTTGGAGTTTGTGCTATGATGTTAGGAGCTGGAAGAGAAACTAAGGAAGATGAACTTGATTTATCTGCAGGTATAGTTTTAACTAAGAAAGTTTCTGACTTTGTAAATGAGGGTGAAACAATAGCATATATGCACTACAATAAATTAGATAAAATTGAAGGTGCAAAAGAGAGATTTTTAAAAGCATATACAATATCTGATGAAAAAGTAGAACCAGGTAAATTAGTTTATGGGGTTGTAACTAAAGATAAAACTTTAAAATTCTAATAGATATGATTAAAAAAAGCCTAACGTGTAAAAAATAACGTTAGGCTTTTTATTTAGTTTCGACAATGTTATTGAAAATTTTTATTCTTAGATTTATAATATAAAAGATATAAATATACATAAGGAGCAGATAACCCTATGAATTTTAGAAAGGCAAGCTTTAAAATAGTCGCTGTTATAATAGTAATTGTACTAGCTTTAATTGCTGGATATATATATAGCCAAATAGGACCATATGATAAAAGTAGCAAAAAAGAGATATTAGTAGAAATACCTAATGGATCAACATTAACAGATGTAGCGGATATTTTAGAACAAAACCAATTAATAAAAAATAAAGTGCTATTTAAAGTTATAGAAAAGGTAAAACCAAATAAAAATGGTGTTAAAGCTGGAACATATTTACTTAGCCAAAGTTATTCGAATTTTGAAATTTTAGATATACTAACTGATGGAAAAACCCATAACGATGGAACAAAGGTAACTATACCTGAAGGATTAACTCATAAAGAAACAATAAAAATTTTAACAGAAAATAACTTAGGAAATGCTAAAGAATATGAAGAATTAATAAACAATCCTAAAGAGTTTTACAGTGATTTTAGCTTTTTAAAAGCATCAGACATAAAAAATTTAGAAGGATTTTTATATCCTGATACTTATTATTTTGATAAAGAAAGTACCGAAAAAGAAATATTATCTGCAATGTTAAAGAGGTTCGAACAAGTTTATACAGATAAGTTTAAAGAAAAACAAAAAGAAATGGATTTAACTCTTCAACAAGTTGTAAACTTAGCTTCTATAATAGAAAAAGAGGCTGTTTTAGATGAAGATAGAGCTATGATTGCTAGTGTTTTTTATAATAGACTAAAAATAGGGATGCCTATTCAATCAGATGCTACATTACAATATGCATTTGATGAAAGAAAAGAAAGAGTAATGTATTCGGATTTAAAAATTGATTCACCTTACAATTCTTATTTAAACAAAGGATTGCCACCTACTCCTATATGTAGTCCGGGAGTTAAATCTATAGAAGCTACATTATATCCAGCACATACAGATTATTTATACTTTGTAGCAACTGTAGGTGGAAAAAATAACTATAGTAAAACATATAAAGAACATTTAAAACATGTGGAAAACTATAGAAAAGAAAGAGATAAATTAAACGAAGAAAAATCAGAAAAGTAAATAAAATATTTGTCCATAAAGGCAAAGTATTATCGCTTGGCTTAATATAAGTTTTAAGGCGAAACTTTGCCTTTTTTTAGGGCGACTCAAGGAGTTGAAAATATGAGCAACATAGTTGATGGTTTAGTAGAAGGTTATATAAGAAACACACTAAAAGATAAAGAGGGGCTATTAAAAGAATTAGAAGAGTATGCCAAAGAACACAATGTTCCGATAGTGCACAAAGAAGTATCAGACTTTCTTAAAGTATTATTAAAAATGCAAAAACCTAAAAGAATTTTAGAGGTAGGTTGTGCAATAGGATACTCATCTATATTATTTGCAACAGTTTTAGATAAAGATGTTGAAATAATAACTGTTGAAAGAAATGAAAAAATGATAGAAAAAGCTAAAGAAAATATAAAAAGAGCTAAAATGGAAGATAATATAACTATATTAGAAGGAGATGCAGAAGAACTTTTAAAACAAGTTGAAGGAGACTTTGACATGATTTTCCTAGATGCAGCAAAAGGACAATATAAGTTATTTTATGATATGATAATAGATAAATTAAAAGTAGATGGACTTTTAATATCTGACAACATCCTTTACAAGGGAATGGTAGCACACGATAGTTATGTTATCAGAAGAAAAAAAACTATAGTTAAGAGAATGAGAAGTTACCTAGATTATATATGTAATTGTGATTACTTAGATACATCTATAATACCTATTGGAGATGGTGTTACACTTAGTTATAAAAAGAAAGCAAGAGGTGATTTAAATGCATAAAGTTGAACTTTTAGTATCAGCTAAAGATTTAAACAGCTTAAAATTAGCTTTTAAAAGTGGTGCAGATGCTATTTATATAGGTGGAGATTCATTTGGAATTGACGCTATAGCTAAAGATTTCTCTAAAAAAGAATTAAAACAAGGGATTGAATTTGCACATAATAATGGTAAAAAAGTTTATGTAGCTGTTAATGTTATGCCGCATAATGAGGATTTTGAGAGTTTAAAAGATTATTTATTAGAACTTGAATGTCTAAAAATAGATGGAATAATAGTAACAGATCCTGGAGTTTTAACAATAGCTAAAAATACTATACCTAATGTTAAAGTTCACATGGGACAACAAGCTAATGTAACTAATTATAACTGTGCTAATTTTTGGTATGAACAAGGAGTTAAAAGAATAATTATAACTAGCGAATTATCATTTGACGAAATAAGTAAAATAAGAGCAAAAACTCCATTGGATATGGAAATAGAGGCGTTTGTTCAAGGTCCTATATGTATATCTTACTCAGGAAGAAGGCTTTTGAGTAGTTACTTAGGAGGCAAAGATAATATAGAGTATAAAGAAGGAAGTAATAAGTATAACTTATTAGAAGAAAAAAGACAAGGAGAATACTATCCAGTTTTTGAAGATGAAAAAGGAACTTTCTTATTTAATTCAAAAGATTTATGTATGTTAAAATTTTTACCTGACTTTATAAAAACTGGTGTAAATAGTTTAAAGATAGACTGTAGGTTACAAAATGAGGAGTACTTAGAAACAGTTATAAAAGTTTATAAAGAAGCTTTAGATAAATTTTATAAAAACCCTAATGAATGGAAATTCAACCCCAATTGGTTAGAAAAAATAAAACAAAAAAGTCATAGACCATTAACACATGCATTCTACACAGGCGAAGCTATGCCAGATGATTATGAATAAATAAAACTTTTAAGGAGAGATTTAACGATGACAAAAGACAAAAAGACGCTGATAATAGGTATTACAGGTGGAACAGGATCAGGAAAAAGTACAGTTTGTAAATCTATAAAGGAAAGTATACCAGAAGAAAACATAGCTATAATAGAGCAAGATGCATATTATAAAGACCAATCTCACTTATCATTTGAAGAAAGATTAAAAACAAATTATGACCATCCACTAGCTTTTGATAATAAGTTATTAATAAAGCATTTAGATATGTTATGTAATGGAGAAGCTGTAGAAAAACCTGTATATGACTATGAGCTTCATACTAGAGACTTAGAAAAAACTATAACTACAGAAGCTAAAGATATAGTAATAGTTGAAGGTATAATGATACTTGAAGATGAAGAGTTAAGAAACAAACTAGATATAAAAATATATGTAGACACAGAAGATGATTTAAGAATATTAAGAAGAATACAAAGAGATATAAAAGAAAGAGGTAGAACAGTAGACTCTGTTATAGAACAATACTTAACAACTGTAAAACCTGCGCATGATCAATTTATAGAACCATATAAAAAATATGCAGATATAATAATACCAGAAGGTGGTCAAAATGAAGTTGCTATAGATATAGTAATAGCAAAAATAAAAACACAATTACATTAATAAAAAATTCGCTTTGCTCACATCGCCAACGACCTTAAGAAACAGGTCCGTTGCTCAATCTTATAAGTTGCAAATTATATTTATCCAAAATACAGGATTAAATATAATTTACATAGGAATAAAAAATAGTATTAACCCCTTAGAAATTGTCAAGAATTACAATTACTAAGGGGTGATTTTATGTCTAGAAAAAATAGTTCAATAAAATATGCAAGTAAAAATAGAATGTACTTTATATTTGTATTATTTATTTTAATTTATGGTTTTTTAATATATAGGTTAGTAGATATTCAATTTGTACATTCAAACTTTTATAAAAAATGTGTTAGAGATCAAAGTAGCTCAAGTATAAATTTAAGTTCTGGTAGAGGTACTATATACGATAGAAATAATAAAAAAATAACTGACACTAAAAGTGAAGCTGTAATAATAATACAAAAAGATAAAATCAATATGGATAATGGATATATGGAATTGATTCAGAGGGTTACAGGTCTTGATAATTCTCAAATATATGAAAAAATACAAGAAAATCCAATTTCACCTATGGTTGAACTAAAAATAAGCAAGATAGATAATAACTTAAAATCAAAGCTAGAAAAAGAAAATATAATAATAGATAAAAAAACATATAGGTATTCAGATGAAGATATACTGGCACATACTATAGGATATATAGATAAAGATAGGAATGGCATAAGCGGTATTGAGAAAAGTAAAAATGATATATTAAAAGATAAAAATCTAGATTATGTGGAAGTATTTAAAGCTGGGAGTTCAGGTAACTCAGGTAAAAATAAAAAAATAGGAGTTTTAGATGGAAGTGTAAAAGTAAATGAAAAAAGTAAAGACGATAGACATCTAAAACTTACTGTAGACTATGATATTCAAAAAAAATTAGAAAAATTAGTAGATAAGGAACAAAATCCAAGTGCGGTAGTAATATCTGATGTGAAGAGTGGAGAAGTGTTAGCTATGACGTCAAGACCTAACTATGATAGAGAATCTATAAGTGAATATCTAAAGATGGCTAATGGAGAATTAGAAAATAGAGCTATAAAATATATGTATGCACCCGGTTCTGTATTTAAAATAGTTGTTTTATATGCTGCATTAGAAGAAGGGGTAATTGATGAAAATTATACATATACATGCACTGGATCTTCAGAAGTAAATGGTAGGGTATTAAAATGTAATAAATTGGATGGACATGGAACATTAAATCTTGAGCAAGCTTTTGCAAATTCTTGTAATACTGCTTTTTTAGATATAGCACTAAAAGTAGGGAAGGAAAAAATCGTGGAGACTGCTAAAAAACTTCATCTAGACCAAGAAGTAGGAATTGATATATACGGAGAAAAAAGCGGGAATATACAAGGGGGCATTGATATAGTTAACTTATGTATTGGGCAAGGGGAAATGATGTTTACCCCACTTCAAGTCAATCAAATGACACAAGTAATTGCTAATAATGGATCATATTATCCTTTACATATTTATGATAGTATAATAAACAATAAAAAGGAAATAGTAAAAGCTTTTAAAACTACAAAAGAAGATAAGGGAGATATATCTCCATATATTGTAAGTAAAATTAAAAACATGATGAAATCTGTAGCAAGTGAAGGAACTGCAAAAGAATTATCTACATTAGAAAAAGGAAGCGGAGTTAAAACCGGAACAACTCAAGCTACTATTAATGTGGAAAATGCAGATAAGACTATAGGTAAAAAAATAATAACTCATGGATGGGTAACTGGATTTTACCCTAAAGAAAATCCTAAATATGCTATAACTGTGATAATTGAAGGCACAAAGGATTCTAGCAAACATGCAACACCTTTATTTAAAGAGATTTGTGAAACTATATTAAAATAATTTTTTTATACAAGCAATTTTATCAGGCCACTTTCATATAATTTAAAATGACATGGAAGGAAGAAAGGGGTGGCCTGATTGACTATATTAAAATCTTTTGAAAAACCCTTAACTCCTGAAGAAGAGTATAATTATTTAACTAAATTTAAATTGGAAAAGGATGAATCAGCTAAGGAGGTTTTAATTGAAAGAAACATGAGATTAGTAGCGCATATAGCAAAAAAGTATAATAACTCCAGTGAAGATCAAGATGATCTTATTTCAATAGGAACAATAGGTCTTATAAAAGCTATAGAAACTTATAATGTGGAAAAAGGAACTCGATTAGCGACATATGCGTCTAAATGTATAGAAAATGAAATATTAATGAACATAAGAACTAATAAAAAAAATAAAGTGCAAGTTTCATTACAAGACCCAATAGGGACAGATAAAGAAGGTAATGAAATAAGTTTAATTGATGTTTTAGGGACTGATATAGATCATATATTAGACCAAGTAGAGCTTAAAGTTCAAATAAGTAAGCTTTATGAAAAACTAGAAAATATCTTAACTCCAAGAGAAAGAGAAATTGTTAAGTTGAGATATGGGTTAACACCTTTTGGATATAAAACTCAAAGAGAAATTGCTCAAAAACTAGAAATTTCAAGGTCGTATGTATCTAGAATAGAAAAAAGAGCATTAAAAAAATTGAGAAAAGAGTTAAAATGTGAAAAAAGCCTTAATTAAGGCTTTTTTTTACTTAGAATAAATATTAATTTTTTATTTTTTGATTTATTCAAGAAGTGACAAAATATTTGGAAAGTATCTGCTAATATAATTGTAAATAGTAAATCAAGGGATAAAAGGTGGGAATATATGATTAATTATACAAGTAATTTGGGTAGAATCTTGGATATAAATTTAATCATTATGATAGCTGCACTCATAACCAGTATATACAGCGGTCTCATATAGACATCAGACGCTGCCGACGAAAAGAGAGGAGGAGAGCGAGGGGGGAGGAGAGAAGGAAGAGAAAAGAAAAGAAGAAGGAGGAGAGCAGAGAGGAAAAAAAACGAGA
>NZ_JAKEDR010000126.1 GCF_023653455.1 Paraclostridium ghonii | reverse complement strand
ATACTAAATATACTATTTTTATCTTTATCTAGTATATCTATATATTTATTACTTTCTAATGATATATTCTTTATGTTTAGATCTATCTTAAAAATCTCTTTACCATTTTCATCTATACTTTTTAAATATTTACCATCATAGTATACAAGATTATTTTCATATTCTATACAATTAAATTTTTCACTAATTTCTATACTTTTTTTATCTTTGATTTGTACAGATTTTTTGCCTAATTTTTTACTAATTATCCCAATTGTTTTAGGATTTATTAAAACTATTATAAGTAATACAATTATTAACAACCACTTTTTTTTCAATTATACTCCCCCTCATGCCCTTTTAATATCTAATAGTTTCTATATAAAAATAAAAGACTCCTTTTATTAAAGAGTCTTTTTAAATAATTTCTAAGTTTTTATATAAACAAACACCTTTTTGATAGTATTCAAGCTCTTTCTCTTTTGATATATCAGAATATAGTTGTCCTAATTCTATATATAAATCTGCAAGAGTTTTTCTATCATTTAATTCGTTTACTATATTTATACATTTTAATATATATTCTATTGACATTTTAATATTTTCTTCTTTTTTGTATATCTCAGAATAATATTTAAGAACCTTATACTCGAAGTATTTATTCTTATTTTTTATCGAACCAGCTAGCGCTAATTTTGAATATTTTCTAGCTTCTTCGTAGTTTTCTAATTGGATATAAGATTGTATTATTTTTATAATAACACCAATTGTACATTCATCTTCATCAATTTTTTTTATTTCATAAGCTTGCTTTGAGTAATCTAATGCTTTTTCACTATCCCCTATATTTTCATAAACTTCGCATATTCTTAAATAAACATTAGCTAATTCATTTTTATTATCTTCTTTTTCTAAAAGTTCTAAAGCTAATCTAAATTGTTGTTTAGCTTCTTCATACTTACCTATACCCATTAGTTTATTTGCTTTAGATACCATCAGCTCTGCTTCTTCTTTTGTATTAACTAATATATCTAAATTTTTAATCTTTTCTATATACTCTAGAGCTTTATCATCTTTGTTTAATTGTGTATAACAAAATGATATATTGCTATATAAATCTTTTTTCACACTTGAATCATTTAATTTATTTTCTTCTAAAATCTCTTCAGCAAATTTAAAGTTACTTAGCGCGCCTTTATGAAATTTCTCTTCCATATAAATTTTACCTATATTTATATAACATTTAGCTATGTTTTCTTTATCATTATTTTGTATGAAAAAATATAATGATTTTTCAAAGTTAATTATAGCTGCATTATAATCTTTTTGTTTTAAATTTATAGTTGCAAGTAATAAATTACATCTCCCGTAATTATCTATTAGTTGATATTTTGTACATATTGACATAACTTTATTTATTTCTTCTTTTGCCTTTTCTAGTTCTTTATATTTTATATAAATTTCGCTTTGTATTATTAAATTATCAGTTATCTTTTTAGCTTGCATTTCCTTTGTTTCTAGTAGATAGTCTACACTAACCCCAAGACGACCTGCTAAGTATTCTAATAACTCATAACTAGTGTATGACTTGTCTCTTTCTATATGACTAATTTGAGCTGCAGTAATTCTTTCTCCAGCTAATTCTTTAAGCGTTAAGTTTTTTTCTTTTCTTAATTTCTTAATTTTTTCGCCTAAGCTTAAAATTTCCATGCCTGTCCCCCCTAGAAAACATTTTCTTATAATAAAATTATAACTTATATTTATCATAAATACACTAATTTATTTTTTTGTACTCTATTTATTTTAAATTTAAGCCAAAAAATTCGCTTTGCTCATGTCTCCAACGACTTCGTCCGTTGCTCAAAATAATTTTTACGCTCAATACATAATACATTGATATAACTAAGTTTCATATATTATCTACAGTTTTTTAGTAAGCGTAAAAATACAGGTGATTCACCCTTATAGTTGTAACTACTTTGGGCAAATCACCTGTATTTTTATATATTAATCTCTTTTTCTATTTCCATTAAAGCATCAACAGTTTTATCTATATCTTCTTTTGTATTAAAATATCCTAAACTAAATCTTACAGTTCCTTGTATAAGAGTTCCTAATGTTTCATGAGCAAGTGGAGAACAATGAATTCCTGACCTTGTAGCAATATCGTACATATCATCTAGCAAGAATGTTAATTCACCTGAATCTATATCTCCTATATTTATAGATATTACAGCTGCTCTTTTTTTGCTATCTAAAGGTCCATATATTTTAATATTTGGAATTTCACTTAACCTTTTTATCATATATTCGCATAAATGTTCTTCATGATGTCTAATTTTATCTATTCCTGTTTCTAAAACAAATTTAACACCTGCATTTAATCCTGCTATTCCAGGTGTGTTATGAGTTCCTGACTCATATCTATCAGGCATCATATTTGGTTGGAATAATTCTTCTGAATTACTTCCCGTTCCACCTTCTTTTAATATGTCGACTTCTAGTCCTTCTCTTATATATAAAATTCCTGTACCTTGTGGCCCAAGTAAACATTTATGCCCTGGAGCTACTACCATATCTACATTTAATTTTTGTACATCAACATCGTAAACTCCTAATGTTTGAGATGCATCTACCAAATATAATATATTATTTTCTTTAGCTATATTTCCTATTGCTTCTATATCAATAATAGTTCCACATACATTTGATGCATGAGTAGTAACAATTAACTTTGTGTTAGGCTTTATTGCCTTTTTTATATCTTCAATATTTAGTTGTCCATATTTATCACATTTAACAATAGTATTTTCTACACCTTTTTTCTCTAAAGCCTTTATGGGTCTTATTACTGAGTTATGTTCAACACTTGTTGTTATAATATGATCTCCCGACTTAACAACTCCTTTTATTGCAAGATTTAAAGAATCTGTAGCATTATGTGTAAATACTATATTCATAGGATTTGATACATTTAAAAGTTTAGCTACCTTTTCTCTACATTCATAAATAACTCTTCCTGCTCTCATAGCTAATTTATGTCCTGCTCTACCTGGGTTTGCTCCATAGTTTTCCATACAATCTAAAACTGCGTTATATACTTCTTTTGGTTTTGGAAACGTAGTCGCTGCATTATCTAAGTAAATCATATTAAGTCCCCTCTCTTATGCTTCTTGTCCTTCTAATAATAATGATACTATACCATTTAAATCATCATCATTGTAATACTCTATTTCTATTTTACCTTTTTTCTTTCCTTTTGATATATTTACTTTTGTCCCTAAAAGACTTGTTAATCTTTCCTCTACATCTACAATATATATATCTTTTTGTTTTTTACTTTTCTCAACAACTGTACTGTTACTTTCTACTATTTTTTTTGCTATTCTTTCTGTTTCTCTAACAGACATTTCTTCATCTATTATTTTTTGAGCTAACTCTAACTGTACCTTAGAATCAGCTATTCTTAAAAGAGCTTTCCCATGCCCAGGAGTAATCCTGTTGTCTTCAACCATAGACATAACTTCTTTGCTAAGATTTAAAAGTCTTAAAGTATTTGTTATATGAGGTCTACTTTTTCCTACTGCTTCAGAAATCTCCTCTTGAGTTACGCTATAATGGTCTATTAAACTTTTATAAGCTAATGCTTCTTCTATAGAGTTTAGATCTTCTCTTTGTAAGTTTTCTATAAGAGCTATCTCCATTAAATCTTTCATAGGTATATCTTTTATAACAGCAGGCATTTCTTTTAAATTCGCTTTTCTTGATGCTCTATATCTTCTTTCTCCGGCTATTATCATATATTTTCCAGATTCATCCGGCTTAACTACTATAGGTTGTAAAACTCCATAACTTTTTATAGAATTTGATAATATATCTATTTTTTCCTTATCAAAAACTTTTCTAGGTTGTTCTGGATTTGCATAAATTTTATTTATATCTATATTAACAATATCTTTTGAATCTATTTCTTCTTTAATGGTTGGAATTAGAGCTCCTAACCCTTTTCCTAATCTATTTGAACGCTTTGTATTTTTTTCCATTCTATATCACATCCTCTTCTAAATCTATAAATTCTTCTGCTAATTCTAAGTATGCAACAGCTCCCTTACATCTAGAATCGTAATATATTACTGGCTTACCATGACTTGGAGCCTCTGCTAATCTTACATTTCTAGGTATTAAAGTTGTATATACGCTTCCTTTGAAATATTTTTTTACTTCTTCTACTACTTGAATTGATAGGTTTGCCCTTCCATCAAACATACTTAAAACTACACCTTGTATTTCTAAATTAGGATTTAGACTTCTTTTAATTAGTGATATAGTTTCCATTAGCTGACTAACTCCTTCTAAAGCATAGTATTCACATTGTATAGGTATTAAAACACTGTCTACTGCTGTTAAACAATTTATAGTTAGCATGCCTAAAGATGGAGGACAATCTATAAATATGTAGTCATAGTTATCTCTTACTTTATCTAATGCTTTTTTTAATATATATTCTCTTTCTTTAACAGTCGTAAACTCTATTTCTGCTCCAGCTAATTCTGTTGCTGATGCTACTATATCAATATTTTCAAATTCTGTTTTAATTATTGCATCTTCTATATTATCATTGTTTATCAATACTTCATAAATTGTATTTTCAACTTCTTTTTTTTCTATCCCATACCCACTAGTTGAGTTTCCTTGTGGATCTAAATCTAGAACCAAAACTTTCTTACCCATTTTAGCTACACTAGCACTTAAATTAACATTTGTAGTTGTTTTTCCAACTCCACCTTTTTGATTAAAAACTGCTACTACTTTACTCATAAGACTTTCCCCCCTTTTACCTTTTAAAAAAAGATTACTGCTAAGCAGTAATCTTTTATTTTTTAGGAATCTTTACAACAACCTCTATGTGATCACCTTTGTCAACTTCTTTATACTTAGCTTCTAGTCCTGTATTAGTTATAGCCTCGTATGCTTGTTTAATAGTATTAAGGTAAATTCTCATCCCCATTATCCCTTTGACAGTTTGTTTTTTATCTTCACTGTCTTTAGGTTGTTTTAAATCTTCTAATATATCT
This sequence comes from Paraclostridium ghonii, assembly GCF_023653455.1. GTDB lineage: Bacteria > Bacillota > Clostridia > Peptostreptococcales > Peptostreptococcaceae > Paraclostridium > Paraclostridium ghonii. The sequence continues at coordinate 4,912 of NZ_JAKEDR010000126.1, read as the reverse complement.
GCTATTAGCTTTTCTGTTTTCTTTACATTTAAATCCGATTTTATTACCTTTTCTAAAACTTCTCTCATGAGTTCTTCATTTGGCAATTTTAATAAAGCTCTAGCATGTCTCTCTGTTAAACTATTCTCTACTAATTTTATTTTTATATCTGTTGGTAATCTTAGTATTCTAATTTTATTAGCTATTGTAGATTGATTTTTTCCTAACTTTTCTGCAAGCTGTTGTTGTGTGAACGCGTGCTCTTTTATTAAGTTCTCATAACCCATAGCCTCTTCTATAAAATTTAAATCTTCTCTTTGTAAATTTTCTAATAATGCTAATACAGCTGAAGATTCATCAGACATATTGTTTATTATAACAGGAATAGTTTTTAGTCCAGCCAGTTTCGATGCCCTAAGCCTTCTTTCTCCTGCTACTAATTCATACTCATCATTACTTTTACTCCTAACAGTTATAGGCTGTAATATACCATATACCTTTATAGATTCACTTAACTCTTCTAATGCTGCTTGTGAAAATACTCTTCTTGGTTGGTATGGATTTGGAACTATATTATCTATAGGTATCTCCATAACTCTTTTCTCTTCCATAACATCCCTCTCTCATCCAAAACTAAATATATTAAAAACACGAAATTACCTTAGTTACTTATTTGTATACTATTTCTTCATTTAACTACATATTCCTTCTAAAATATTTTTTTTAACATACATTTTAAAATTATTTCTTCGGAAATATTACATTTTTAAGTTACTTTATTGGGCTTTTTACTGGTTTCCCTGCTTTTCTTGGATATTTTGCTGGTGTATTATTTATCTTTTTGAAAACAACTATATTGTGCTTTAGTTCTATTTCAGGAAGCTCTACATCTATTTTTTCAACAAAATCTAAACCTAGTAACTCCATTGCCTTTTTAGACTCTTCTAATTCAGTATCAGCATTTGGTCCTTTTAAACATACAAAATATCCCCCAACCTTTATAAAAGGTGCGCAAAATTCCATTAAAATAGGTAGTCCTGCTACAGCTCTAGCTGTTGCGATATCATATTGTTCTCTATAATTTCCGTCTTTCCCAAAGTCTTCTGCTCTTCCGTGTATTAACTCAACATCATCTATATCAATATTTTTACAAACTTCACTTAAGAAGTTTATTCTTTTATTTAGAGAATCTAAAAGTGTTACTTTTGAGTTCTCTAAGCAAATTCTTAATGGAAGACCAGGAAATCCAGCCCCAGTACCTACGTCAATTATAGACATTCCATCTTTTATATATCCTTCTTTGACTACAGCAACTGAGTCTAAGAAGTGTTTTATATACACTTCTTTTTCCTCTTCTATTCCTGTAAGGTTCATTTTTTGATTCCATTCAACTAAAATCTCTCTATATTTTCTAAATTTATTTATAGTTTCATCGCTACATTTTAATCCTAATTCTTCTATTCCTTGTTTTAATATATCAGCATTAGTCATTTTTTTCACCTCTACCTCTTCTTTGTTGTTCAAGATAGATAAGTAAAACTGATATATCTGCTGGAGATACTCCAGATATACGAGATGCTTGTCCTATTGATATTGGCTTTATTGCATCTAGCTTTTGTCTAGCTTCAATTCTTAAACCATCTATAGCTGAGTAATTTAAGTCTTCATTTAACTTTTTCTTCTCTAACTTTTTAAACTGATCTATTTGTTTTAATTGTTTATCTATATAACCTTCGTATTTAGTCATTATTACACATTGTTCTTTTACTGCATAAGGTACATCTTCTCCAGCATCTTTTCCTACAGCTTCTATCATTTCATAATCTACTTCTGGCCTTTTTAAGAATTCATATAAGGAATAACCTACTTTTATAGAAGATGCTCCTTTCTCCTCTAACAAGTGATTTATATCTTTAGGTGTAATTCTTTCACTTTTTAGTCTTTCTAACTCTTTTTCAATTAAATCCTTTTTATCTAGATATTTATTATATCTATCTTCATCTACAAGACCTATTTCATAACCTTTGTTAGTAAGTCTCATATCTGCATTATCTTGTCTTAGATACAATCTGTATTCACATCTAGATGTCATCATTCTGTATGGTTCATTAGTTCCCTTTGTAACTAAATCATCTATTAAAACTCCGATATATGCTTCTGATCTATCTAAAACAAACGGCTCTTTTCCTTGAACTTTTAATGCTGCGTTTATTCCTGCAATTAGCCCTTGAGATGCGGCTTCTTCATATCCTGATGTTCCATTAAATTGGCCAGCACTAAATAAGTTTTCAACACCTTTTATTTCAAGCGTTGTTTTTAATTGAGTTGGATCTATACAATCATACTCTATTGCATATGCAGGTCTCATTATTCTAGCATTTTCAAGACCTTGTACACTTTTGTACATTTGAATTTGTACTTCATAAGGTAAACTTGTGGATATACCTTGAATATACATTTCTTTAGTACTCTCTCCTTCTGGCTCTATAAATATTTGATGTGAGTCTTTATCGCTAAATCTAACGATCTTATCTTCTATAGATGGACAATATCTCGCACCAGTACTCTCTACTTGTCCTGCATACATAGGAGATCTTTGTAAGTTATTTTTTATTATTTCATGTGTATTTATATTCGTTCTTGTTAAATAACATGGCTCTTGTTTCTTATCTAACTCATCATTTAAAAATGAGAATGGAGTTATACGATTGTCTCCATTTTGTATTTCCATAACAGAAAAATCTATACTATCTCTGTGTATTCTAGCCGGAGTTCCTGTTTTAAATCTTCTCATTCTCAAGCCTAAGTCAACAAGTTTGTCAGTTAAAAACTTACTATATCCTAGTGCATTCGGTCCTTCACTAAAAGAAACTTCTCCCATATAAATTTTAGAGTTTAAATAAACTCCTGTTGCTAATATTACTGCCTTAGCATTGTATATACACCCTAATTTTGTGACTACTCCGTTTACAACCTTGCCTTCACTCAGGATGTCTATAACCTCATCCATCGCTATATCTAAGTTAGGTTCATTTTCTAATGTTTTTTTCATTTCCTCATGGTATCTAGCTTTATCTGCTTGAGCTCTTAATGAATGAACTGCTGGACCTTTAGCTGTGTTTAACATTCTACTTTGTATGAATGTTTTATCTATATTAATACCCATTTGACCACCTAGGGCATCTATTTCCTTAACTAATTGACCCTTTCCTGTTCCTCCTATAGAAGGGTTACACGGAAGCAAAGCTATGGAATCTAAAGAAAGTGTTATAACTAATGTCTTAAGTCCCATTCTAGCTGTAGCTAATGCTGCCTCGCACCCTGCATGTCCTGCTCCAACTACTACTACATCATAATTTCCTGCATCAAAATTTAACATATATTCTCCTTTCTGATAAACATAATATGTTTCACGAAAAACATATTATGTTATTTTCCTATACAGAAGTTACTAAATATCGTATCTAATAGATCTTCAGTTACTGTATCTCCATTTATATATCCTAAGTAGTCCCATATATTTTTAAAATCAACTTCTATAAAATCTAATGGCATATATGACTCTATAGCTATTATTGCATCTGAAATTGATTGCTTAGCTTTGTATAATGCATCTTTATGTCTAGAGTTTGTAACTACTAAGTCTGATGAATTCCTAACAGTTCCTTCAAACACCATATCCTCTATTTTATCATGAATCTTTTCTATACCTTCATGTTGTAATGCTGATATAGTTATTACATTTTTTTCATCTACATATTGTTTTACTTTATTTATATCTATTGTTTGATCTAAATCTGTTTTATTTAATAAAACTATAGTTTTATTAGGCTGGACAGCTTCTAATATTTCTATATCTTCAACTTCTAATTCTATAGAAGAATCTAAAACTACTATTGATAAATCTGCAGAATTGAAAAATTCTCTTGATTTCTCAACTCCAATTTTTTCAACTATATCCTCAGTTTCTCTTATCCCGGCTGTATCAACTATCTTTAGCGGAATTCCTTTTATATTTACGAATTCTTCTATTACATCTCTAGTAGTTCCAGGTATATCTGTTACTATAGCTCTGTTTTCTCCTAATACAGCATTTAAAAGTGATGATTTACCAACGTTTGGTTTACCTACTATCACTGTTTTTAATCCTTCTCTAAGTATTTTTCCACTTTCAGATGTATCATATAGATTGTTTATTTCCTTTTGAAGCTCTAATGATTTTTCTTTTAATGTATTATATGTTATGTGCTCAACGTCTTCATCTGGGAAATCTATAGAAACAGTTATATGAGCTAACATTTCTGTTATATCATGTCTTAAATTTTTTATTTTCTTAGATAAGGATCCTTCTAACTGAGATTGAGCCACCGTATGAGCCATTTCTGTTTTAGCATTTATAACATCTATTATTGCTTCTGCTTGAGCTAAATCTATCCTTCCATTTAAAAATGCTCTCTTAGTAAATTCTCCTTGATCTGCTAATCTAACATCTTTAGATAAAACTAACTCTAATATTTTCTTTACAGAAATAAATCCCCCGTGGCAGTTTATTTCAATAACATCTTCAGTTGTATATGAGTTTGGACCTTTCATATAAGCTACTAAAACTTCATCTATGGTTTTTTCTCCGTCTTCTATGTGCCCATATATTAAAGTTCTTGTATTATACTCTTCTATATTTTTTCCTGACACTGATTTAAATATATCATTAGCTACTTGAAGCGATTTTTCTCCACTTATTCTTATTATTCCGATTCCACCTTCACCTGGTGCTGTTGCTATTGCAGCTATAGTATCGTCTATAAACAATCCTATCACCTCTTTATTTAATATTTTTTATACACAATCTTTTAAAGTAACATTTTATCATTTTATATATTATTTTGTAATAATATCGGCCTAAAATTTGAATAAACTCTATATAATATAATAT
>NZ_JAKEDR010000125.1 GCF_023653455.1 Paraclostridium ghonii | reverse complement strand
GTACAAGCCCTCTTAAATATAAATATATTATAGTGATAAATTTAAGGGGGGATATAGATGAGATTATCAGCTAAAAAAAGTAATAAAGTTCAACCTAGGAAAAAAACTAATAAAAATAAAAGTAAAGTAAAAGAAGTATCTAAAGAAGAAGTAGTATTAAATGATATTATGGATAAGGAAGACAAAGAGGCTGAAATAGTATTAAATGATTTAGTTCCAGATAGAGAAAAATCAAAATATGGAATTAAAACTAACTCAAACACTAGCCATAAAAAAAATGGAATTAAATTAAATTTAAATTTATTTCCAAAAAATAATAAAGTTAATTCACCTAACAACAAGTCTAGAAATAATAAAGTTATAAAAAATGAAGAATCAACAAAAACTAAAGAGTCTGAAAAAATTAAAGAAGGCGAATGTACAGTTGTAGAAGAAGTGAATAATTCACAAGAGTAAAAACTTCAAAACAAGGGCTTATTTAAATTTAAGCTCTTGTTTTGAAAATTTTAAATTAACTTAAGTATGTGTAGACTATGAGTCAAGAATTAACTTTTAAAGAAATTAGCAATCATTTAATACAAGATGAAAGACCTTCTGTGTATATAAGAGAAAAACTTTTAAATAGTAGTTATGATTTTGAACTTAAAGAAAAACTTTTAAAGCTTGAAAAAATAGAACAAAACCCTAAATATCACCCAGAAGGAAATGTTTTAAATCATGTAATGTTAGTTTTAGATAATGCAGCTAAAATAAAGAAACTTTCCAATGATCGATTGGCTTTTATGTGGGCGGCATTACTTCACGACATTGGAAAACTTACAACTACTAAAGTTAGAAAAGGTAGAATAACTTCTTATAATCATGATATTGAAGGAGAAAAAATTTCTAAGCAAATTTTGGACAAACTTACAGATGATAAGGATTTAAAATACAAAGTTTCTAAATTAGTTAGATATCATATGCAACCATTATTCTTTGACAAGAATTTACCATTTTTCAGCTACAAAGACATGTTAAATGAAGTTGACTATAATGAGGTTGCGCTAATATCTATGGCAGATAGATTAGGTAGAGGTAATATTACTAGTGAAATTAAGGGAAAAGAGCTAGAGAATTTAGAAAAATTCAAAGCTTATTTAAAAACTAGAGAGGAAAAATAAATGAAGCTATTTAAATTAATTGTATTGGTTTTACTTGCAGGATTTTTTAATGTAGGATGTACAAGCACGGAATCCCCTGAACAATTAATAGAGAAGCCGATATATAATGAGCAAAAGCAAAAGTTAAAAGATAATATAGAGCATTCTTTAAAAGGATCAAAACCTTTGTTGCCTAAAAACTCTTCAGACGTATCAGTTATAAATGAAGTTGATTTAGACAAAAATGGAACAAAGGAGTTAATTGTATTTCAAAAGAAAGAAGATATAAATGAAAACAATAGTAATGTTGGATTTTCTATTATGAATTATGGTAAAGATAGTGTGTATTCAGTTATAGATGAATATTTAATTAAAGGGGAAAGTATTGAGTATGCAAATTTTTATGATTTAGACAATGATGGAAATAAAGAAATAATACTATTAACTAAAAATGGGAATAAGATGAATTTAGATATATGTCAATTTAAAAATGATAAAGTAACTAGACTTTATAGACTTGATCAAAGTTGGATAAAAGATTCAGATGGATATACAGCTATAAAAGTATATATAGGTAATCTTGATGATGATGGAATACAAGATATTATTATATACAGCTTAAATCCAGAAACACATAAAATGATAGTTAGTTTAACATATTTTGATAAATATATAAGGCTTAAAGATTACACAGTAATAAATGATGTTAATAGTTTAGATAATGTATATATAAACATAAAAAAAGTTAGAAAAGATAAAAAAGGCATTATTGTAGGATATAAACCTTTTACAGGAAGTGACTCCTATGTTACTCAAATTCTTTATCTAGGTGAACATAAATTATTAAAAGCATTTAATGAGAATGATATAAAAATAAAAAATAAGTATTATATGCCTCCAGAAGACATGAATAATGATGGAGTAGTTGAAATACCAATAATCAACGATAATGCTGGGGTAAACAATAAAAAAACATCTGCTAATGTTAGTTGGTATAGTTGGAATGGAAAAGAAAATGAACAATCAAACTTAGTGTTTGTAAGTCAGATTTATTATAATTATGAAAATAACTTTAAATTTCTTATACCTAATAATTTAGCTAATAAAATATATATTGAAGAAGAGCAAAATAAATTTGATTTTATGTATTATGATGCTCAAAATTCAGAACGTATAAATTTATTTACTATTAGTAAGTCAACTAAGACCAATATTGACGAAAGTAAACGTGTTAATCCAAATAACAAAAACGCAGGATATATGATACTAGAAAATGAGAAAGAAACATATACATTGATTGTAAATAGACAAGATATATTAAAAAAATTAAATATAACAAATGAAACAATAAAAGAATGCTTTTCACCAATTTATTAGGTTAGAGGGAGGTAGTACTATGAATGAAAAAATCTTGATTTTAGAAGATGAAATAGGGATAAGAAGTTTTGTAAGCATAAATTTAAAAAGAGAAGGGTATGATGTTATAGAAGCAGGAACTGGGCAAGAAGCAATAGATAAAATATCAAATGAAAAAAATATATCTATAGCTCTATTAGATGTTATGTTGCCTGACATCAGTGGAATAGAAGTTTGTAAGCACATAAGAAATAATTTTGACTCAGTTGGAATTATAATGCTTACAGCTAAATCTCAAGAGGAAGATAAGATAGAAGGTTTCATATCTGGAGCAGATGACTATATGGTAAAACCATTTAGTATAAAAGAATTACTTATGAGAGTAAGTGCTCTTTCAAGACGAATTAATAGAGAAGCAAATTCAAAAAATAAAAGCAGAATAGAAAGTGGACCTTTCGTATTGGATTTAGAAAAAAGAAAATTAATTAAAAATAATTCAGAAATAGAATTAACTCCAACAGAGTTTTCTATAGTTAAGTTTTTAATAACAAATGAAAAACAATCTTTAAGTAGAGATCAAATATTAGATGAAGTATGGGGAACTAATTATCTATATGATTTCAAGATAGTTGATGTAAATATAAGAAGAATAAGAAATAAAATAGAAGATGACCCATCGAAACCTAAGTTTATACAAACGGTTTGGGGCTATGGTTACTGTTGGAGAAAGGAAGAACAATAGTGATACACTTTGAAGGACTTAGAAAAAAAATAATAAAAAACTATTTCATAATAATTATTATAACTGTAACGCTATTTGAAGGATTATTTATATTCTACGCTAAAAATTATTACTATGACTCCATAAAAAGAACCCTTATACATCAAGCCGAAAGTACGGATAAAATATATAGTGGTTATATGGGAGACAAATCTTTTGAACAAAAAGTTAATAATTTGTATGTTAAAAAAGATATAGATAGTGATTCAAGAATGGCATTGGAGATAATAGATAAAGATAAGAATATAATAATTGATCAATATGGATTTAAAGGTAATGAAAAAGCACATTATGAAGATGTAAAAGAAGCTCTTAAAGGTAACACGATAACCAGTACATATAGAATAAAAGAAACTGGAGAACATGTTATGAGTATATCAGTTCCTTTAAAATCTAATAATCAAATTGAAGGAGTAGCAAGATATACAGTGTCTTTATACGGCATAGATAAGACTATATTCAAAATAGTTTTAGGTCTTATACTTGCAGGTGTATTTATTCTATTAATAGCTATATCTATAAGCTTAAAATTTGCATATACATTAATTGACCCATTAAGTGAACTTAAAAAATTTGCAAATGAGTTAGCTCACGGAAATTACAATATAAAACTAAAACCTAGAGCTATAGTTGATGATGAAATTGGGGAGCTTGCAGAAACTTTTGAGCATATGGCAAAAGAAATAGATAAAAGTGAAAAATTAAAAGAAGAATTTATATCTTCGATTTCACATGAACTAAGAACACCTTTAACGTCAATAAAAGGTTGGAGTGAAACTTTAGGTTATGAAGGAATTGGTAAAGAGGAACTAGATTTAGGACTAGGTATAATTCAGGATGAAACTGAAAGACTTATAAAACTTGTAGAAGAGTTACTAGATTTTTCAAGATTATCATCTGATAGAATCAAACTTCAAATAGATATGGTTGATATTCAACAATTATCAACTGGAGTAGTTAATCAGTTAAGCGTTAAAGCACAGGAAAAAAATATTTCCTTAACATATGAAGCTGAAGAAGGCAATATACATCCAATACAAGGAGATAAGAATAGATTAAGACAGGTTCTTATAAATTTAGTTCAAAACGCTTTAAAATTTACAGAAGAGAATGGATATGTAAAAGTTGTTGTTCATCAAGAGGAAGAATATACAACAATTAGAGTTCTTGATAATGGAGAAGGAATAGAAGAACACAATTTAGAAAAAGTATTGGATAAATTTTTCCAAGAAAATTACAATAAAGCAGGAAGCGGTTTAGGACTTGCTATAAGCAATGAAATAGTAAAATTACATGATGGAGAAATGAAAATACAAAGTAAAAAAGGTGAAGGAACATGTATTACATTTACATTAAAAAATACATTACTAGAGTCTGTATAGAAAGAGGATAAAAATGAGAAATATAAAAATCACTATTGAGTATGACGGATCAAGATATAAGGGTTTTCAAAGATTAAATGATAGTGAAAATACTATCCAGGGTAAAATAGAGTCTGTACTTAGTAAAATGGAAGATGAAAAAATAGAAATAATTGGTTCAGGAAGAACTGATATGGGTGTCCATGCGTATAATCAGGTTGCTAACTTTAAGACAAATTCTAATTTATCTATAAAAAAAATTAATGAGTACCTAAATAAATATTTACCTGAAGACATTGTTATAAAAAAAGTTGAAGAAGTTGAGGATAGATTTCACTCAAGATATAATGTAAAACAAAAAGTTTATTTATATAAGATAAATAACTCTAAAACTCAAGATGTATTCTTAAGAAAATATAGTACTCATATAGAAAAGTCATTAGATATAGAACTGATGAAAAAAGCGAGTGAGTATCTAGTAGGAGAACATGACTTTACAAGCTTTGCATCATCTAAATCAAAGAAAAAGTCAAATGTACGAGAAATATATAGCATAACTATTAATAAAAATAAAGACATTATAGATATATTTGTAGAGGGTAATGGATTTTTATACAATATGGTCAGGATAATAGTAGGAGCCTTGATAGATGTAGGTTTACACAAAAAAACTCCTGAAGATGTAAAAATTATGTTAGATAAGAAAGATAGAAGCGAAGCATCAGATACTGCACCAGCTAAAGGGCTATACTTATATTCTGTTAAATATTAATAATTAAGCAGCTTTTAGCTGCTTAATTTATTTTTTGGAGGGAAAATGTACTATACATATATAATAATTTGCAAAGATAACACATATTACATAGGATATACAAGTGATATAAAAAGAAGGATGAACGAGCATAAAAGTGGAATAAACTCAAAATATACTAGATCTAGAGGATTTAAAAATTTAGAAGTGTACTGGATTAGCAAGTCACGTAGTGAGGCTATGAAACTAGAATGTTTTTTAAAAAAGCTAACTAGATTAAATAAAACAAAACTTATAGAGAATCCAAAACTTCTAAGCGAAAAATATGGACTTAATAAAGAAAAATATATTTTAGGCGAATTAAAATAGAGGTTATATTTTTATAAAAAAGTAAATAGGATTTAAAATGAAATTAAAAACAAAGTTTGAAAATTATATTGATTTTTGTAGATGAAACTGCTATCTTAAAAATGTAAACGTTTTACTAAAGGGTTAATGTAGAGGGGAGATGGGTATTGATGACAAGGATAATAATAAATGCAGATGATTTTGGATATTGCGAAGGTGTAAATCAAGGTATAATTTCAGCACACAAAAATGGAGTCGTAACTTCTTGCAGTATAATGGCAGGAATGCCTGGGTTTAATCAAGCTAGAGAACTTTTAAAAGAAAACTCAGAACTTGGTTGTGGAGTTCACATGACTTTAAGTTGTTATAAACCAGTTTTAAAGACACATAAAACCTTAGTGGATGAAAATGGATATTTTTTTAGAAGAATAACAAAAGAAAAAGCTATAGAATTTGATTTAAATGAATTATACTTAGAGTTTTGTGCTCAAATTGATAAAGTTATAGATTCTAAAATAGAAATAAGTCATATAGATAGTCATCATCATGTACATACACTTGAAGAATTTAAGCCTGTAATTGAAAAAATATTAAAAAAATATAAGTTACCTATAAGAGGGGGATTTGAATATGAGATTAATTATGATAAAGTGATTCCGCTTATAGATAGTTTTTATGGGGAAAATGTAGGAATTAACTATTTTAATGATCATATTAATGAAATAAAAAAATACATAGTTGCTGATATAATGAGTCATCCAGCTTTTGTGGATTCTTTTTTATCAAAGTCTACTTCATATTCTATACAAAGAACAATAGAACATGAAATATTAACTTCATATGAACTTAAAAAATTTCTTGAAGATAATAATATAAGCTTAATTAATTATAAAAATATAGGAGTAAGGGAAGGGTATTAAAAATGAATGAAAAAATATTTGAAATATCATTTGGAATAATAGGTCATGCAGGAGATGCTAAAAGTACAGCACATGAAGCACTAGGGGAAGCTAAAATAGGTAATTTTGAAAAGGCAAGAGAGCTACTAAAAGAAGCTAATGAAACCCTAACAAAAGCTCATAGATTTCAAACTGAATTAATACAAGCAGAGGCTAATGGAGAAAAGACTGAGGTAGGAGTTGTTTTAGTTCACTCTCAAGATCACTTAATGACAACTATGAATTTCTTACAATTAGCTAAAGAATTTGTTGATATGTATGAATTTATATATAATAAAATAGGATAGAGATAAAAAATAAAAGTGCTTATAAATAAGCACTTTTATTTTTTATTATTTTGAATAAGATGATTTTTTATCTGAAGGAGCTATTTTTTTCTTATTAGGCTTGTAAGGAACAGGATTAACTTTGTTAGGAACTTCTATAATTTCACCTTTAGGACCTTGAGATCCTTTAGGACCAGTCTCACCTTTAGGACCTTGAGATCCTTTAGGACCAGCCTCACCTTTAGGACCTTGAGGACCTTGAGGACCAGCCTCACCTTTAGGACCTTGAGGGCCTTTAGGACCAGCCTCACCTTTAGGACCTTGAGATCCTTGAGGGCCAGCCTCACCTTTAGGACCTTGAGGGCCTTGAGGACCAGCCTCACCTTTAGGGCCTTGAGATCCTTTAGGACCAGCTTCACCTTTAGGACCTTGAGATCCTTGAGGACCAGCCTCACCTTTATCGCCCTTAGGACCTTGAACACTAGGTAATGTTAATATTTCAGAGACATTTACATTGCATAATGGGTTAATATAAACTTCTTTTCCAAAATCAACATAATCTATAGCGGATAATTTTATGCATATAGGACCTTTACCTGAAGGCGTAGTTCCATATATGCTACATGGAGTAATTTTTTTTATTTTTAGTCTTAAAATGCAGTCGCTGTTAGAAAGTTTAAAACCAAGTACTCTACCTATACAACCAACTAAGTTATTATATAAATCTAAATCACAAGCATAATAAAAAAACATTTGATTATCATTACAATGTAAATTTTTATTTCCGCAAGAATTTAAATTACAGTTTTTATTTTTACAAGAATTACAATTAAAATTCTTGTTCTCACAAGCATTGGAATTACAATTTTTATTTTTACAAGGAGTACAATCAAAAGTTTCAAGTTCAAACAAGTTTGAAGAGTATTTATTTATATTACAATTATTACACTCACAATACTCCGATGAACATTTTTTTTCTTTACAAAAGTTGCAGTCACATTTTTTTTGCATAAAAACACCTCATATATATTTTTAATTAATAGGCATAGCCTATCATTATATTTATATGCAATAAATATGCAGTTTGAAACTAATTGAAAAAATATAAATGAATAAAGAATTTTTTTTTTACATAAATACAAAATACGTTATAATATATATATAACCCTAGAAATTAAGAAAAGAATAGAAAAAACCCTTGGAAAATAAGTTGAAAATAAGAAATAAAATGTAAAATAAAAATTAATTGTAAAACTTTTTAAAAAAGCACAATTTACTATTTCCTTTTTTAAAAGTCTATTGTAAAATATACTTAAAGAAAACGTTAACAATAAACGGAAGACCTTGAGTAAGGTGGTGAAAATATGAATTATCAAGATAAAATACTAAAGGTTATAATTCATGCAGGAAATGCTAAATCACATATATATGAAGCTTTACATTGTGCTAAAAAAGGTGATTTCAAAAAATGCGATGAATATATGGAAAGTGCAAATGAAGAAATATTAGAAGCTCAAAAAATTCAAACAAGTTTAATAAACAAAGACTCTGAAGGTAAAAATGTGGAAATTAGTATGCTTTTAATACACTCACAAGATCATTTAATGACTTGTTTGAGTGAAAGAAACTTAGTAAAAGAGATTATAGACTTAAGAAAAGAGATTAAATTAAACAAGTAAATTAATAAAATTTAAATAAAAATACAGTAGACTTTTAGGGGGGAATTAAAATGAATAAAAAAATATACTTATTTTGCAGTGCAGGGATGTCAACAAGTTTATTAGCAAGTAAAATGCAAAATGTTGCAAATCAACATAACTTACCTATAGAGGTAGAGGCATTTCCTTATGCTGAGATAGACAAGATAATAGAACAAAAAAATCCAGACTGTATACTACTTGGGCCTCAAGTTAGATTTATGCTAAAAGAAGTTCAAGAAAAATTTGATGCAAAAACACCAGTAGATGTTATAAACAGTCTTGATTATGGAGCTATGAATGGAGAAAAGGTTTTAAAAACAGCTATAAAGATGATAAAAGCTCGTCAAGCTAAATAGTTAGAGTATATTTAAATTCAAGGGAGTATAAGTGGGTTAAGAATAAAGTAAATATATTAAAATTAGATATTTAAGCTTAGTAGATATTAAGTTTTAGTCTAAAAATAAAAGCCTTGGGAAACCAAGGCTTTTATTAAAAATATAGATGTATTAAGATGTGTTCAATGATAGCCACTTTGAGAGTAACAATTGAGGATAAAATAGAAAATGCACAGTTATATACATATTTTTATAGAATAAAAGAAGCTATAGAATAAATAAGAATTGAGGGATTTTATGGATATCTTGGATGATAAAATAAAAGAACTAAAAAAATATTTAATAAATGATATTATAGATATTGTGGAAATGCCTAGTGTGGAGGGGAAAACTACTAAGGACTCTCTTTTTGGAAAAGAAATAGTCAAAGCATTAGAAAAAGCTTTAGAAATATCTAAAAAATTAGGATTTAGAACTAAAAATATAGATGGATATGTTGGTTATACTGAATATGGAGAAGGAGATGAATACATAGCAGTAATAGGACATGTAGATAATAAAATATTTATAATAAGTGCATTATATGCGTTAAAATCGATAAAAGATTCTAATATTAAACTCAATAAAAAAATTAGAATAATTTTTAGAACAAATGAAGAATATGGGCTTGAAGATATGGAATATTATTTTAAAAAAGAGAAGATACCTAGAATTTGGGGTACCCCTAATTGTAAATGTACTGTTGTATGCAAAGAAAAAGGAATAGCTAGTTTGAGTATACAACAAGATATAAATATAGAAGATATAAAGATTTATCAAAATTTAATAATTGATAAAATTTTAAATAATTGTTGTATAGAAATTCCTAAAGAATATATATACGAAGATATAATATGCTATTTAGAAGATAAAGCTAATTCTGATGAAGGAATTGTAAGTACATACAAAAACATAAATATAAAGATAAATGAAAAATATGTAATTATAAATTCTTTTGTAAACGATGATATTGCTAAATTAAAACATTATGGAAATA
>NZ_JAKEDR010000124.1 GCF_023653455.1 Paraclostridium ghonii | reverse complement strand
TTCAGGGCATTTAACCGTAGGTTTCAATTTTCTCGACTCCTTTCTATAGGGGGAATGTGTTTTGTGGTGAAACCATTGTAAACCCTATCGGGGTCGAGATTCAAATATAAATAAGTTAACAGAATGAAATAAAGTATAAGGAGAAACTTATGAGAATTAATAAATATATAGCATCTTGTGGTATTGCTTCAAGAAGAAAAGCAGAAGAGTTAATAATTGAAAATAGAGTTAAGGTAAATGGAAAAATAATAAATGAATTATCATTTCAGATAAATGAAGATAAAGATAAAGTTGAAGTTGATGGAAAGTTAATTGGTCTAGAGGAAGAATTAGTATATATAATGTTAAACAAACCAGAAGGATATGTGACTACTGTAAAAGATCAATTTGATAGAAAAAGTGTTATAGATTTAGTAAAAGATGTAGGAGCTAGAGTTTATCCTATAGGACGACTAGATTATGAAACAAGTGGATTATTGCTATTGACTAATGATGGAGATTTAACATACAAATTAACTCATCCTAAACATGAAGTAGATAAAACTTATGTAGCTACAGTTAAAGGAATACCAAGTCAAAGTGAAGTTACCAATTTTGAAAAAGGTTTATATATAGAAGACTATAAAACAGCACCTGCTAAAATAAAAATAGTTAAAAAAAATATTGAGAAAAACTATGCTGTTTGCGAAATAAAAATACATGAAGGCAGAAATAGGCAAGTTAGGAAAATGTGTAAAGCAATAAATCATCCTGTTATGAATTTAAGAAGAAAAGCAATGGGAAAAATTCTATTAAAGGATGTTGAAGTAGGAAAATATAGATATTTAACTAATGATGAAATAAATTATTTAAAGAAACTAAAATAAAAGGATTGAATAGAAATGATTAAAGCAAAGTATTTAACTAAAGTTACTGACTTAAATAAAGTATTGTTAGAAGATGCTATAAATGAGGGTGATATTGTAATTGATGCAACTATGGGTAATGGATATGATACTAAATATCTTGCAGAAAAAGTAGGAGAAAATGGGTTAGTATATAGTTTTGATGTTCAAGAAGAAGCTATAAAAAACACTAAAAAAAGGCTAGAAAAAGCTAATCTAGCAGAAAGAGTTAACTTAATATTAGATGGTCATCAAAATATGGACATGTATGTAGATAAAAACGTAAGTTGTATTATGTTTAATTTAGGATATTTGCCAAGAGCTAAACATCAAGTTATAACTAAGCCGGATACAACATTAGAGGCTGTTAAGAAAAGTTTAAAGCTATTAAAGCCTCATGGAGTTGTAAGTATAGCTATTTATACGGGACATGAAGGTGGAATGGAAGAATGTAATTATGTATTTGATTATGTAAGTTTACTAGATCAGAATGAGTATAATGTATTAAATTGCAATTTTGTAAATCAAGTAAATAATCCTCCAAGATTAATACTTATAGAAAAAAAACATGATTATATTTAATATAAAAAGTAAAAAAGTAGTAAACTAAAGGCTTTAGTTTACTACTTTTTTTACTTTTTATATAAGTATACAGTATATTTTTGGAAAAATTTAAGAAAAAAAGTAGAAATTTGTATTTATATTGAAAGTAATAAATAAAAAAATTCTTTTTTTGTTTTATCAGGTAATTTGAGTATTGAAAATTAAATATATAACAATCAAGTGAAATCAAGATGTTTGCAATTTGATTATAATTAAATTATATAAAATATAATAAAAATTGTACGTAAGTATGAAGTTTTAGAAAGAAAAATTGCAAAAATATACAAAAATCAATAGTTATGAAATAATAATTGCAATTAGAAAAAAAAACCGCTACCATTATAGTGAAAGCAAAAGTTGTAGGGAGGGATAAATTTGGAAAAGGGAAAACTTACAATAGACACTAATTGGTGTAAAGGTTGCGGTATTTGTGTAGAATATTGCCCTAAAAAGGTTTTAAAATTAGAACAAAATACAATATGTGTAGAAGATATACAAAATTGCATACTTTGTGGATTATGTGAACTTAGATGTCCAGATTATGCTATTTATATATCTAAGGATGAAAAATAACAAGGGGGTATAGTTATGCATAAAAAAGTAAAATTGTTACAAGGAAATGAAGCTTGTGTACATGGAGCACTATATGCAGGAATGAAGTTTTTTGCAGGCTATCCAATAACACCATCTACAGAAGTAGCTGAAATTTCATCATATATGTTACCTAAAGTTGGTGGTAAATTTATACAGATGGAAGATGAAATTGCATCTATGGCAGCTACTATAGGAGCTTCTTTAACAGGGATTAAGTCTATGACTGCCACTAGTGGACCAGGCTTTTCACTAAAACAAGAAAATCTTGGATACGCATCACTTGCAGAAATTCCATGTGTGCTAGTAAATGTACAAAGATGTGGACCAAGTACAGGTCTTCCAACATCTCCAGCACAAGGAGATTTGATGCAAGCTAAATGGGGAACTCACGGAGATCATCCTATGATAGCATTATCGCCAACGAGTGTAAGAGATACTTTTGATTTAACAGTTAAAGCATTTAATTTCTCAGAAAAATATAGAACTCCTGTAATATTATTATTAGATGAAGTTATAGGCCATATGAGAGAAAAAGTAGAACTACCTAATGAAAATGAGCTTGAAATATATGACAGAAAAAAAGTTACAGTGGATAAGAAAGAATATAAGATCTATGATCAAACAACTCTAGTGCCTCCAATGGCAAACTTCTCAGATGGGTATAGATATCACGTAACAGGCCTTATGCACGATGAAACAGGATTTCCAACTAACAGTACAGCACAAACTAAAAAACTTATGGATAGATTAATGGATAAAATAAACAAAAATTTAGATGATATATTACTTTATGAAGAATATAAAATAGATGATTGTGAAGAGCTATTTATAACTTTTGGATGTATGAGTAGATGTACAAAAGATGCAGTAGATACTTTAAGAAAAAAAGGTATAAAAGCTGGGTTATTCACTATAAAAACAGTTTGGCCATTCCCTGAGGAAAAGGTTACCCAATTAAGTGAAAATGTTAACAATATATATGTTCCAGAACTAAATTATGGTCAAATGATACAAGAAGTTCAAAGAGTATGTAATAGTGATTGCAACATAGTTGGAATTAATAAATATAATGGAGAAATTATAACACCAGAAGAGATAGTTGATAAGGTTATGGAGGTGGTAAAATGCCAAGTAGCGTTGTAGAAAATAATTTTAGAGAAAATAGATTGCCACATATATGGTGTCCTGGATGTGGGCACGGAATACTTATGAGATCGATTGCAGTCGCTATAGAAGAATTAGGTCTTGATAAAGATAATGTATGTGTAGTATCAGGTATAGGATGTTCTTCAAGAGCATCTGGATATTTGGATTTTAATACACTACATACTACACATGGGAGAGCGATACCATTTGCTACAGGTGTTAAATTTGCAAACCCTGACATGCATGTGATTGTTGTAACAGGGGATGGAGACTGTACTGCAATAGGAGGGAATCACCTTATACATGCTTGTAGAAGAAATATAGATATAACTACTATAGTTTTTAATAATAATATATATGGAATGACTGGAGGACAATATTCTCCAACTACTAACACTAATGATTTTGCTACAACTGCACCATACGGTAATATAGATAAACCTTTTGACATATGTGAATTATCAAAAGGAGCAGGTGCTTCGTTTGTAGCAAGAGGAACTGCATATCATGCAAAACAAATGATAGACTACATAAAAAAAGGTATAGTTCATAAAGGATTTTCTATTATAGAAGGTATGAGTTTATGTCCTACTTACTATGGTAGAAAAAATAAAAAAGGTTCAGCAGTGGCACTTATGAACATGTTAAAAGATAATTATGTAGATGTTGCACTTAAAGATAAACTTCCTGAAGAAAAATTAGAAAATAAACAATTCTATGGAATATTTAGGAATGAAAAGATGCCAGAATACACAGAAGAATATAAAAAAATAATAAATAGGGTAAAATGATTATAAGGAGAAATGAATATGAGAAAAGAGATAAGACTTAGTGGATCAGGAGGACAAGGACTGATTTTAGCTGGTATAATACTTGCAGAAGGAGCGATATTATCAAACTTAAACTCTGTTCAAACTCAATCATATGGCCCCGAAGCTAGAGGTGGAGCAAGTAAAGCTGAAGTTATAATAAGTGATGGAGAAATTAACTTTCCAAAAGTAAGAGAAGCAGATATATTATTGAGCCTAACTCAAAAATCTTTTGATCAATATGCACACACTATAAAAAATGATGGAATTATAATTATAGATTCTACTGTAGATGAAAATACAATAGATACAAAAAATGCAAAGGTGATTAAAGTTCCTATCATAGAAAGTAGTAAAGAAAAATTAGGGAAAATAATGGTGGCTAATATTGTTGCACTAGGGGTTGTAAGTGAAATAATAGATGAAATAGATAAACAAATGTTAAAAAAAGCTATATTAGCTAGAGTTCCAAAGGGAACAGAAGAGCTTAATGAAAACGCTTTCAAACTTGGGGGATCGTTAGTTAGTTACGCATATTAGAAAGAGAAAGGAATACTCCTTTCTCTCTTCAATAAAAAGTTAAAAATAGTTTTAAAAAATAAAAATATTAAAATTTTTTCGTATTTCAAACAAGCTTATTGTATAATTTGGAATACGAAAAAATTTAACGTTAATTTTCAGAAAATAAAATCAAAAGAAATAGAAATATTATAAAAATCATTTAATTTTTTTGCTTTTATTATTTGAATTATTTTTATATAAAAAATATACATTTAAATTAAATTTTATATTGGGAGGAATAATAAATGTTTGAATTTTCAAAAGAATTAGGGATGATGGCGATGAACTTAGATATGGTTCAAAGTCTCGCATTTACAACCATTGTACTTCTTATAGGATCTTTTATTAAATCTAAGGTTAATCTTTTACAAAAATATTGTATTCCATCGCCAGTTGTTGGAGGGTTTTCTTTTGCGATTGTATCGTTTTTATTGAGACAAACAGGGGTAATAGCTATAGTCTTTGATACAACACTTCAAGCCGTTTTAATGACTGCATTTTTTACAACTGTAGGATTTACAGCTAGCTTTAAAGCCTTAAAAAAAGGTGGAATAGGAGTAATAAAATTTTTAATTGTTGCAGTTTTATTAGTGCTAGCTCAAAATATAATAGGAGTATTATCAGCAAAAGCTATAGGGGTAAATCCTTTGCTTGGAATTGTAGCAGGATCAGTTTCAATGACAGGAGGACATGGAGCTTCTGGAGCATTTGGGCCTATAATGGAAGCACAAGGATTAAGTGGAGGTCTTAGTATAGCTATGGCATGTGCTACATTTGGATTGGTATCAGGAAGTATCATAGGAGGACCTTTAGCAAATAGATTAATAGAAAAATATAATTTAGGAAGTAAAGATGGTGAGTATGACAATTTAATAGAATTAGAATCTGCAGGCGTAGATGGAACTGGGACTGCATGTAAGGTTGATTTGCCAAAACTATCAGAAGCAAACTTGGTAAATGGAGCTATTCAAATTATAATCGCTATGGGATTTGGAACTATAATTTCATTGGGATTTTCTAGTGTAGGAATTACTATGCCAAGTTATATAGGAGCTATGTTAGTTGCAGCTATAATGAGAAATTTATCAGATATAAAAGGAGTATGGGGAACTCCTGAAAACGAACTTTCTAGTATTGGAGGCATTTGTTTATCATTATTTTTATCTATGGCTATGTGTAGCTTAAAATTATGGGAACTTGTAGATTTAGCAGTACCTATAATAATTTTATTAAGCATACAAACTATATTAATGATTTTATTTGCATATTTTGTTACATTTAGAATGATGGGAAAAGATTATACGGCAGCGGTATTAGCAGCAGGACATTGCGGTTTTGGTATGGGAGCTACACCTAACGGAATCGCTAATATGGAGTCTGTTACGGCTAAGTTTGGACCTTGTCATACAGCCTTTTTTATACTACCATTAGTTGGAGCGTTATTTATAGAGTTTTTCAATTCTGCAGTTATAACTACTTTTATTAACATATTATAATATAAAAAATATAAAAAACTTATATATTGTTTAAAAAATGTGACAAAAGATGGTATAATATAATTGTATAAATTTTAAGAAAAGGCGCATAGCTTAATATAAATAAATCGTTAGTGATTATGAGGAGAAAAAGATGAACGAAACTAAAGATTTTAAAGATAGCAAACAACTAATTGATGATATTCAAAAGCAATATCCAAGACTTAGTAAAGGTCAAAAGCTTATAGCACAGTACTTAATATCAAGTTATGATAAAGTGGCATTTATGACTGCATCTAAGCTTGGAGAAGAAGTTGGGGTAAGTGAATCTACTGTAGTGAGATTTGCAAATGCTTTAGGGTTTTCAGGATATCCAAAACTTCAAGATGCTCTTCAAGAACTTATAAAAAATAAGTTAACAACTGTGCAAAGAGTAGAAATGAATCATGAGTATTCAGATGACTGTAAAATATTAAGCAAAGTTTTAAAAAGTGATATAGACAATATAAAAGATACTTTAGAAAACTTAGATGAAAGCATGTTCCAACAAGCTTCTGATAAACTTTTAAATGCTAGAAAAATATATATACTAGGTATGAGAAGTTCGTTTAGTGTAGCCCAATACTTAGGATTTTATTTAGATATTATATTAGATAATGTACACATTATAAGAATGGATATGGGAGATGCATTTGAGCAAGTTGTAAGAATAACAGAAGACGATGTTGTTGTTGCAATAAGTTTCCCTAGATACTCAAAGAAAAGTTATCAAGTAGTAGATTATGCAAGAAGTAAGGGAGCACATATTATATCTATGACAGATAGTTTATTTGCTCCAATCGCTACAGTAGCAGATACAACACTTTTAGTAAAAAGTAATATGGCATCATTTGTTGATTCTCTTGTGCCTGCACTTAGCTTATGTAACGCTCTTATAGTATCTATAGGAATGAAAGAAAAAGACGATATAAAAGAATATTTTGATGATTTAGAAAAAATTTGGGAGAAGTTTTCTGTATATGAATAAAAGAAAGTCGGGAGGCCTTGTATGAATATATTAATCACTAATGATGATGGCATTTATGCTGATGGAATTATAGAACTTGCTAAATCTATAAGTGATATTGCTAATGTTTATATAGTAGCTCCTCATACTCAAAGAAGTGCTATGGGTCATGCAATAACAATTCATGACCCTATAATTATTAAAGAAGAAAAAATATTAAGGGAAGTAATTTCATATTCTATAAGTGGAACACCTGCTGATTGCGTTAAAGTAGGAATTGAATCAATTTTAAAAGATATAGAAATTGACTTAGTATTAAGTGGAATAAATAATGGCGCAAATCTAGGTACCGATGTAATTTACTCAGGTACGGTTTCAGCAGCTATAGAAGGTCTTATACAAAAAAAGCCATCTATAGCTATATCCTATGATGGGTTTGATGTATCAAAAGATAGCTATAAAAAAGCGTCTACTTACATAAAGGATATAATTAGAAATTTAGAAGACAAAATGGATATATTTAAAGATTGTATTTTAAATATAAATATACCAAATAACAATATTAAAGGATACAAAGTAACTAAATTGGGTATAAGAGAGTACGATAATGCCATAGAGGAAAGAGTAAGCCCTCATGGCAAAAAATATGTTTGGATTGGTGGTCAAGTAAGAAAACTTGAACAAGAAAAAGACAGTGATATAAAAGCTATAGAAGATGGATACATCTCAATAACACCAGTAAACATAGATATGACTAATTACAAAAAAGTTGAAATGTTAAATAATATAAAATTATTATAAAAATAGGTGTACAGCGATTTTAAAATCACTGTACACCTATTTTTAATATTTTTTAGGTTTTGATAAGAATTCCTTAATTCTTTTATCTTCACTTAGTTGTTTTAATTCAACTGATTTTCTCTCATTTTCAAGTTCATCTTCATATTTTATATATTCAACCCCAGATTCCTCTAATAGCTGAAGTCCTAACCCAGTAGGATATTCGCCTTTAAATACAACTTTTTTGATACCAGCTTGTATTAAAGCTATACAGCAAAATACACAAGGTTGAGTAGTTACATACAAAACTGCACCATTACAACTAGTTCCATTTTTAGCGCATTGAGTTATTGCGTTAGCTTCAGCATGTCCAGCTCTACATAATTCAAGTCCTTGTCCAGAAGGTATACCTCTTTTTCTTCTTTCACAATAGCCTATATCTGTACAGTGAATAGCACCAGAAGGTGCACCGTTATAACCTGTACTTATTATTTGTTTATCCATGCAAATGACTGCCCCTACTTGCCTAGATACACAAGTGCTTCTAACTTTAGTTTGTTCAGCTATATTCATAGCCCACTCTGTAAATAGTATCCTCATAAATAAAAGCCTCCTTTTAAAATCTGATACAATAATAATAACATAAAATATGTATAATCCTAAATAAATATCTTGTTTTTAATAAATTCTTGCGTGTACAATATAAGTTTTGAGAAATAAGTGATATAATATATTTAAAGTAAAACTATTTGGAGGAAGATAGTGGATGAATTATGAGGATGTATTTAAAGCGTTAGCTGATAAAAAAAGATTAGACATACTTAGAACTTTAAATAAAAAAGGTAGTACTTGTGTATGTAACTTGGTTGATGAATTTGAATTGTCTCAATCTAAGTTATCATACCATTTAAAATTATTACTAGATAGCAATCTTATAGTTAAAATATCACAAGGCAAATGGAATTATTATGATATAAATAAAGAGACTTTAAAGAAATTTTTAAATGAAAACGTAATTGAAGAAATTTTAAAATAAAAATATATTTGATTATAAACGTTTAGACAGGGTTTTATCCTGTCTTTTTGTTTGTAGTAATAATATATTATTAATGGAATATATAAATATAGTAGGCTGATTATTAAGGTGAGGTTAAAGTTAATATTATATTTTAGTATATATTAAACAATAAATTGGACAAAATAAAATTTTGAAAGCATTGTTGTATAAACACTTAAATTATACTTTACTAAAATGAGTGCATATAGATAATTTTACAAAGGAGTTATAAATATGAAAATAAAAACCATAGCTAAAGTGGGCATATTTGCTATTGTAGCTGGATTTATATTTACAGGAATAGGATATGCTTTTAATAAAAATACATTTCTAGAAAATACAAAAACGGATAAGAGTTTCGATATTAGCAGTGGGAAATATGAAAGTGAAAGCTTAAAATTAGAATCATTTAAAAATATAAATATAGTATCAGATTTAAATAATATTGAAATTATCCCAGGAGATGAATATAAACTAGATTTAAAATATAAAAAAGATTACATAAATGTAGAATATAAAATAGAAAATGAAACATTAAGTATAACAGAAAACAAAGTTAAAAGTGAAACATATAACTTAGAGGACTATAAAAATAATAAAAATAATAGTATTAAAATATATATTCCAAAGAACATACAAATAAATAACTTAAGTATAGCTTCTAATGTATCTAATTTATATTTAAATGGAATCAGTATAAATAAACTAGATTTAAGCTGTGATACAGGAAATATAAACATAAATAATTGTAAATCTGACCAATCAAATATATTAACTGCTACAGGTAGTATAGGTGTAGACCGTTTAGATGGGTTAACTGCAAAATTTGAAAGCAACATGGGAAATATAAATATAGCAAATAGCAGCATAAAAGAAACTTTGGAGTTAAGTAATAATCTAGGGCATACTAAATTTCAAGGAGAACTTCTAGGAAATATTAATGTTTCTAATAACTTAGGTAATATCGAGTTAGATATAAACAATAAGGAGAAGGAATATAACTATAACTTAAAAACTGATTCTGGTAAAATAATTATAAATGATGAAACTAAAAATAAAAAATTTACAAAAAATAATGGCTCTAAATTTAATATAAAATTAGAATGTAATTCAGGGAATATAAATTTAAGAATAAAATAAAAATATAAAAAAGTACTTGAAACTAAATATATAGT
>NZ_JAKEDR010000123.1 GCF_023653455.1 Paraclostridium ghonii | reverse complement strand
TTCATTAATCCTTTTCATTTACTTTGAAGGGAGTACTCGGGTGAATATATAAGTTTTGCTCCCAAAGCTGGAAAGATGCTTTGAAGGTCGCTAAAACTTATATATTCACCCTTCGTATGTTTAGATGAGAGTTTTGCTCCCAAAGCTGGAAAGATGCTTTGAAGGTCGCTAAAACTTATATATTCACCCTTCGTATGTTTAGATGAGAGTTTTGCTCCTAAAGCTGGAAAGATGCTTTGAAGGTCGCTAAAACTTATATATTCACCCTTCGTATGTTTGGATGAAAGTTTTGATTCTAAAGCTGAAAAGAAGCTTTGAAGGTATCTAAAACTTATATATTCATTCTTCGTACGTTTGATGTATAAGTAGAATATTGGCTGAAATGAATCAAAAAAAATTGATTTTATAGTTTACAAATTGTTTTTTTTAGAATATCATATGATTATAAGTGAATATGTTAATATAAGAGAGGGGTTATTATGGAAATTGTACAAATATTAAAAGCCTTAAGTGATGAGACTAGAATTAGAATACTTAATATTTTGAGAGATGGATCTTTATGTGTTTGTGAAATAGAAGCAATACTTGAAATTACACAATCTAATGCATCTAGACATTTAAATAAACTTACTACTGCAAATTTAGTTAGTTATTATAAAGAAGCTAAGTTTATTTATTATAAATTAGATGATAGAACTTTAAGTCAATATAACTTTATACAAAATATTTTAGACAATGAATTAGATAAAGAGGAAAAGTTAAAATATGAGTATGATATTTTAAAAGCTTATAAAAAGGCTGAGTTAAACTGTGATACTGTATCGCAAGTTAAAGATATAATCTCAAAGATAAAGAAATAAATTAAATTCAGGAGGGAACGGACATGAAAATAGCAGTAATATCAGATATACATAGCAACATATATGCCCTAGATGCAGTGTTGTCTGACATTGAAACTAAAGATGTAGACGTGACAGTGTGTACAGGAGATTTAGTAGGTTACGGAACAAGACCCAATGAAGTTATACAAACTTTAAAGAAAAATAAAATCCTAACTATAATGGGTAATTATGATGATGCTATAGGTAATTTAAAAATAGTTTGTGGTTGTGATTACCCAGATCCTAAAGATGCAGAAAAAGCAGGCCTTTCAATGCATTTTACAAGCCAAAATACTACTGATGAAAATAAAGAATACTTAAGAAACTTACCAAAAGAATTAATCTTTAATTTTGATAATAAAACTATACGATTTGTTCATGGAAGTACGAGACTTATAAATGAGTATTTAAAGGAAAACTCAAAAGAATCAGATGAAGTTATGAGTGAGTTAGTGGAAGATATACTAGTTTGTGGTCATACGCATATACCATATGCTAAATATTATGGAGAAAAGTTACTTGTTAATGCTGGAAGTATTGGAAAATCTAAAACAGGTAATCCCAATGCAAACTATGTAATTATAGATATGAAAAATGAAGATGAAATAGCTAAAACTTCATCAAGCGTTGAAGTAGAAATTATAGAAGTGAAATATGATTTTGAAAAAATAGCAAAAGAAATAGAAGAAAATGAAATACTTCCAGATGATTTTGCAAGGCTTATAAGAGAAGGTATTTCAAAATAAATATATTAGGAGGGAAAAGAATGAGTAATAAAAAAGAACAAAGCGGTGGACTTGGCGTATTTGAAAAATATCTA
Organism: Paraclostridium ghonii; assembly: GCF_023653455.1. Lineage (GTDB taxonomy): Bacteria > Bacillota > Clostridia > Peptostreptococcales > Peptostreptococcaceae > Paraclostridium > Paraclostridium ghonii. The sequence continues at coordinate 8,424 of NZ_JAKEDR010000123.1, read as the reverse complement.
ACAGTTTGGGTAGCACTTTGTATAGTAGTTGGGGTCTTAATAGGCGTTTATTTACCTCAAATACCTCAAACTCTAGATAAATTTACTTATGCTCAAGTTTCTATACCAGTAGCTATACTTATATGGCTTATGATTTATCCTATGATGCTTAAAATAGATTTTACATCTATAAAAAATGCTGCAAAACAAAAGAAAGGTTTAGTTATTACTTGCGGAACTAACTGGTTAATAAAGCCATTTACAATGTATGCGATATCATATTTCTTCTTAGTTATAGTATTTAAGAGCTTTATACCAGCTGATTTAGCAAAAGAATATTTAGCAGGAGCAGTCTTACTTGGAGCAGCACCATGTACAGCTATGGTATTTGTTTGGAGTCACTTAACAGATGGAGATCCAGCGTACACTTTAGTTCAAGTTGCAGTAAATGATCTTATACTATTAATAGGATTTGCACCAATTGTAGCTTTATTATTAGGTGTAACTAATGTAGCTGTTCCAATGGATACTTTATTATTATCAGTTGTATTATTTGTTATAATTCCATTTGTTGCAGGATACTTATCAAGAACTATGATAATTAAAAACAAAGGATTAGAATATTTTGAAAACGAGTTTTTACCTAAGTTTAATGGAATAACTGTAGTTGGATTATTACTAACATTAATAATACTATTTGCATTCCAAGGACAAAAGATTATAGATAATCCAACACATATACTATTAATTGCAATACCACTTACAATACAAACATTCTTTATATTCTTCCTAGCTTATCTTTGGTGTAAAGCTTGGAAATTACCTCATAATGTAGCAGCTCCAGCAGGTATGATAGGAGCTAGTAACTTCTTTGAACTTGCAGTAGCAGTTGCAATAGCTTTATTTGGGCTTAACTCTGGAGCGGCACTTGCTACAGTAGTTGGAGTACTTGTTGAAGTTCCGGTTATGCTTGCACTTGTTGGTATCGCAAATAAAACTAAACATTGGTTTAATAATTAAAATAAATATTTAAAAATTTAAAATGTAGGAAGTCAAAATTTAACAATTAGTTAGAATCAGACTTCCTATAGTTTTATAAAATAAAAAAATACAATTAATTAAGGAGAATTATTATGAAAATAGAAATATTTGAACCTACTATGTGTTGTTCTACGGGGATTTGTGGTCCTAGTGTAGATGAAAAATTAGTTAAGATAAGTGAAGACATAGAAATATTAAAAGATGAATTTAAGGATTTAACTATAGAAAGATATCAACCTCAAACTCATGCTATGAAGTTTATGGCTAATATGGAAGTTGGAAAACTTGTAAGAGAAAATGGACAACAAATACTTCCGATTACTGTTTTAGATGGAAAAGTAATCAAAAGCGGAGCATATCCAAGTTTAGAAGAATTAAAATCAAACTTAAGAGGTGAGTAATATGACACAGTTTTTATTTTTCTCAGGTAAAGGTGGAGTTGGAAAAACTTCAATGGCTTGTACAACAGGTGTATACAATGCAGATAAAGGGTTAAAAACTTTAATAGTAACAACAGATCCTGCTGCTAATTTATCTGATGTATTTGAACAAGAAATAGGGCATAAAATAACTAAAGTAAATAGCATGGAAAACCTTTATGCTATGGAGATAGATCCAGATGAAGCAACTAATGAATACAAAGAAAACTTATTAGCCCCTATGAGAGAAATATTTGACGAAGAAATGATAAAAATAGCTGATGAACAATTAAGTGGTCCATGTACAGAAGAAATGGCATCATTTGATAGATTTATTGACTTTATGGAAATAGATGAATATGACATTATAATATTTGATACAGCTCCAACAGGGCATACTATAAGACTTTTAGAACTTCCGATAGACTGGTCTAAACATATAGAAGAAAGTGCTCAAGGAAGTGGTCAAACTTGTATGGGGCCAGTATCTATGATTCAAGATAGCAAAGATAAATTCGATAGAGCTATAGCTAAACTTAGAGACACTTCTCAAACGGATTTTATATTTGTTATGCAACCTGAACAAACATCGTTAGATGAAACAGTAAGAGCATCAAATGAATTAAAAGAGCTTGGAATATCAACAACAAAGGTTATCATAAATGGATTTATACCACAGGATGAAGCAATAACTCCATTTTTTAAATCAAGATATGAAATGCAACAAAACTATTTAGAAAAAGCAAAGAAAATATTTAAAGGCTGGCCTATAGACACTATGGAGTTATTTGATAGTGAGCTTAAAGGCGTAGATAGATTTAGAGTAAGTGCATCTATATTATTTGATGACAAAAAACCTGTAAAAACTAATAAAGTAGAATATAAAAATATAGATGATATAAAAATACAAAAAAATGAAAATGCTAAATCTCTTATATTACCTAAAAAAGGTTCTATAAAAAATGTGTTTTTCTCAGGTAAAGGTGGGGTTGGAAAAACTGTAATGGCATGTATTACAGCTGTTAAATCTGCTAATGAAGGATTTAAAACTTTACTTCTTACAACAGATCCAGCAGCTCATATAGGGAAGGTTTTGGATAAACAAATAAAAGATAATCCAGCACCAATAGATGGATGTCCTAATTTATATGCAGCAAAGATTGACCCTAAAGTAGCATTTGAAGAGTATAAAGAAATGGTTTTAAAAGATGCTAAATCTAAGTTTAGTGGGCCTACTATAGCTACTATGGAAGAAGAATTAAATTCTCCATGTACAGAAGAGATGGCAGCATTCCAAAAATTCATATCATATGCTTCAGAAGAAGAGTATGACGTTATAGTATTTGATACAGCTCCAACAGGTCATACATTAAGACTTTTAGAACTACCTATGGATTGGTCAAAACAAATTCAAATGAAAGCTGGAGTTAGTGCTGAAATTAGTGAAGAAGATAAAAAACAAAAAGAAAAGTTTGACAGAGTTATAGCTACTATGAAAGATAAAGAAAAAACTACTTTCAGTTTTGTTATGTACCCTGAAAAAACTCCTATAATAGAGGCATATAGAGCTAGTGAAGAACTTAAAACAGTTGGGATTGAAACGCAAATGGTTATATCTAACCTTATAATACCAGAAGAACAAGCAACTTCACCATTTTTTAGAAATAGAAGAAATATGCAAGAAAAATATCTACAAGAAATAAAAGCTGATTTTAAAGGGGCTAAATTAGTTAGAGTACCTATGTATGACAAAGAGATTAAGGGAATAGATATGTTAATTAAAATAGGAGATAGTATATTCTAAATAATTAAAAATGTTTTAAATATATTATATTGTGAATGAGGTGGAGATTGCAGTATGGAAGATATTAATAACAGAGATATAAAAAATATAGTTAGAGATAGCTATAAAAAAATAGTAACAAATGAACCTAATTTAAATTGTTGTGGAAAAGATATATCTAAAAGTATAGGATATTCTAATGAAGATATGGACACAGTTCCAAAAGATTCTAATTTAGGCTTAGGATGTGGAAATCCTCACTTAATAGCAAATATAAAAGAGGGTGAAACTGTCCTTGATTTAGGCAGTGGAGCTGGATTTGACTGCTTTTTAGCATCTCAAAAAGTTGGAAAAAAAGGGATGATTATAGGGGTAGATATGACTCCAGAAATGTTAAGTCAAGCAAGAAGCAATGCAATAAGTAATAATTATAAAAATGTTGATTTTAGACTAGGTGAAATTGAAAATTTACCTGTAGCAAATGATATAGTTGATGTTATAATATCAAACTGTGTTATAAATCTATCGCCTAATAAACAAAGAGTATATGATGAAGCTTATCGTGTATTGAAAATTGGTGGTAGATTATCTATATCAGATATAGTTCTTATGCAGGATTTAACTCAAGAGATGAAAAAGGATGAAAAACTATATTGTGGATGAGTAACAGGTGCTTCTTCAGTTGAAGAGTTAGAAGTTTACTTATCAAATTCAGGATTTAAAAATATAAAAATAGATGTAAAGCCTATTTCTAAAGAATATGAAGAGAAGTGGGGTCAAAATTTAAATGTAGGTGAATACATTATGTCTGCTTCAATTACAGCTAATAAATAGATATGGTCTATAGCATTAACAATTTTAAAATTATTGTGCTATAGACCATTTTATTATATATAAACAACCTAAATTTATTGTAAAGCTAAGATACTTTCATTGTAAAATTTACATTTTGTGCTTAAGCACTCTTTGTTTAATTTATTAAAATTGCACTTTAAGTTTATAGTTTTGTCTAAATCAACATTTAAATATTCTTTAGTGAAATCGATTGCTGTTTCTATAGCTGTAAAAGAATCTCTTTTACAACATCTTGGGCCTCCGTATATACTAATATTTTCTAATGCTTTTGATGTCATTAGATTACAAAGTCCCCATTCTTTTTTATTCAGAGGTCCTGATTCTTGGATTAAACTAGTATAAATACCACAACCTACACCAGCTCCACATGCTCCATAAAACCCACAGAATCCACCTAATACGTTTTTAGATCTTTTTTGACATTCATTTAGTAAATGTTCTAATTTTTCTTTTTCATTAGTTTTATTTAAAAATGCAGTACTTAATACTGCTGGAACTAAGTAGTGATGTTCTGGTCCATGCATCTTAATAGATGGATGCTTCATTAAATCTAATGCCATTTCTAATGGATTTATACTATTGGTATTTAAACAGTAGTTTGTTATAGCTGTATATGCATCGCTACTATGACACGCATCACATACATAGTGTCCGTTTTTACATACTATAGCTGATTCATATGTTTTTTTACAGAAATAACAAACTCTTTCTTTGCTTTCATTTTCATAAAGAACTTCTTCATTACAAATTAAACAATTAAACTTATTCATTTTAAATTCACCCCTTGATATGTAAAAATATCTTTTTATATTCCCAAATACAATTATATATTTTTATAATTTACAATGATAGATAGTTTATAGAATTTATAAATTTAATTTTATATTTATACTTGGCAGTCATAAAGTTATAAAAAAATCTATTTATCTAGGTTTATATTAGGAAAGAATGCAATAAGATTGACTTTATACCTTGAATGTAGTATATTAATATGCTACACTGAAATTATGCTATATTAGTGATTATAAATGTAGGAGGATAACTATGTTTAACGTATTAATGGGAGTACAAATAGTAATATCTATAATTTTAGTAATAAGTATATTACCTCAAGATACTAAAAGTGCTGTACCAACTGAATTTGGTGGAGAAGGAACTCAAAGTTACTTTAAACCAAAAGGAAAACAAGCATTCTTAGGAAGAGTAACAAAAATAAGTGGAGTATTATTTTTCTTAAATGCTATGGCATTACTTTTAGTTAAATAATAAAATTGAATTTATTTTACACATAAGATGACAATTACGCTAAACGTAATTGTTTTTTATTACCATTAACAATAAAATTTACCAAAATAACCATTTAATTATATAATTTATCAACGGTTAATATTAATGTAATTTATATAAAGAAAATGGGAAAAATATTTAGTAAAAGCATACAATGAATTAACAATAAAATTAATAGGAGGAAAAAAATGGGTGAAGAGCTAAAACAAAAAATGTTAGGACTTATATCAGAAGCAGCATACAATCCTCTAAAAAAAGAAGAATTAGCAATGATATTTGATATACATCATACAGAAATGCCTATGTTCTATAACTTTTTAGATGAATTAGTAGAGGGTGGGTATTTAATACTTACTAAAAAAGGAAAATATACATCTCCAAATAAGATGGGACTTTTTGTAGGTAAGCTAGTATCTCATAAAAAAGGATTTGGATTTGTAGAATCTGATGAAGAGTATACACAAGATTTATTTATACCTGCTGATAGTTTAAATGGAGCAATGCATAACGATAGAGTTATAGCTGAAATTACAACTCCAGCAACTGATGAAAAAAGAGCAGAAGGTAGAATTATAAAAATTGTAGAAAGAGCTATAACTGATGTTGTAGGAACTTTCCAAGAAAGTAAAAACTTTGGATTTGTTATACCAGACAATAAAAAGTTTAATAAAGATATATTTATACCTAAGAAGTTTTTTAACGGAGCAAGAGGAAATGATAAAGTTGTTTGTAGAATAACTCAATGGCCAACAGAAGATAGAAAACCAGAAGGTAAAATAGTAGAAATATTAGGGCAAAAAGGGGATAGATATGTTGAAATTGCATCTGTAATAAGAGAACATGGACTTCCAGAAGAATTCCCTCAAAAGGTATTGGATGAAGCACAAAAAGTAGCTATAGAAATACCACAAGAAGAAATAGATAGAAGATTAGATTTAAGAGATATGAAGATATTCACTATAGATGGTGAAGATGCTAAGGATTTAGACGATGCTGTATCTATAGAAATACTAGATAATGGAAACTTCAAATTAGGAGTTCATATAGCTGATGTTACTCACTATGTAAAAGAAAAAAGTAAACTAGATAAAGAAGCTTTAAAAAGAGCAACTTCTGTTTATTTAGTAGATAAAGTAATACCTATGTTGCCTAAAACTTTATCTAATGGAGTATGTAGTTTAAATCCTTTTGAAGATAAGCTTACATTATCTGTATTTATGGAAATAGATCATAATGGAGAGGTAATTAAACACGAGATAAAAGAAACTATTATAAATTCAAAAGCTAGAATGACTTATACAGAAGTATCAGATATTCTTGAAAAAGATGATGAGAAACTTAAAAATACATTTGCTAAAGTAGCTAATGATTTCTTTACTGCTGAAAAACTAGCTAGAATATTAATGAAGAGAAGAGAAAAGCGTGGAGCTATAGATTTTGATTTCCCTGAAGCTAAGATAATATTAAATAAAGATGGCGATGTTGTTGATATAAAGCAATATGAAAGAAGAATATCTAACAGAATAATAGAAGAGTTCATGTTAATAACAAATGAAACTGTAGCAGAACATTTCTTCTGGCTAAATATGCCTTTTGTTTACAGAGTTCATGAGACTCCTGCACATGAGAAGATAGAAACTTTAAATAAGTTTATATCTACTTTTGGATATGTTATAAAAGGAGATTTAGAAAGTGTTCATCCTAAGGCCTTACAAGGAATAATAGAAAAAATACATGGTAAGACTGAGGAAAAAGCTATAAGTACTATCATGTTGCGTTCTTTAAAACAAGCTAGATATTCACCTGAGTGTGTAGGTCACTTTGGGCTAGCTGCTCAATATTATTCTCACTTTACTTCACCTATAAGAAGATATCCAGATTTACAAATTCATAGAATTATAAAAGAATTCTTAAATGGTAAGATAAATCAAAAAAGACAAGATCAATTAGCTCAAATAGTTGATTATGCTTCTACTCAATCATCTGAGAGAGAAAGAGAAGCAGAACTTGCTGAAAGAGATGTTAAAGATATTTATAAAGCTAGATATATGGAAGATAAAGTTGGAGAAGAATTTGTAGGTATTGTTTCAAGCGTAACTTCTTTTGGTATGTTTATTGAGTTAGACAATACTGTTGAAGGTTTAGTTAGACTTGCAGACATGAGTGATGATTACTATATATTTGATGAAAATACTTTTACTATTTTAGGTGAAAGAACTAAGAAAATGTATAGAATAGGTGATGTTGTTAAAATTAAAGTTGAGAAAGTTAATGTAGACTTTAAAGAGATAGACTTTAAACTTCTTGAGAAAATAGAACAAGAATAATGGGGTAGAGAGGATTTGTATAATTGCTTCTTTCACACAAAGACCTAAAGAGCGCGGTCTTTAAGTGTTGCATCAGCAAATATACAAACACTCTCTTTAAAAGTAAAGAAAGTAGAAGGTAGGGAGAGGTTGGATTATTGTTTACTTCACACAAAGACCTAAAGAGAGAGGTCTTTAAGTGTTTCGTAAACAACAATTCCAAACTCTCCCTTTTGTTTCCCAATACTATGATTGTGACGATTTTTTTACACATAGTGTTATATATGTTAGTGATACTCTTAGAATCATGTACGCTGGAATAATGTAATAGTACATGTCTGAGTGTTTATTTATTACTAAGATGATACTTAAAAATATGTAGAACACTAAGTCTACAAAGTCTGTTACGTGTAATACTTTTCTATATAGAATTTCTGAGAAATTTAACTTACTTCTAATTTCTTTCGAAAAGTTATGTTTTATTGAATTATTATTAAAAACAGTATCCGTGGTAATACGTTAATTTGATTCACCTACTTTCTTTGAGATTGTTTCAAATATTTTTGTTGCTAAAATTTTAAATCCTGCAAATACAAAAAAAGTAATGAACAATATCAATATAAAGAAATTGCTATTTCTCAATGATATTATCGAAATTGTCATGTATGTTATATATTTTAATATAAATAAATATTTGTAGCATTTAGTTAATTTTTTAGCCAAATCCTCATATTTTAATTTTTCTATTATATCT
>NZ_JAKEDR010000122.1 GCF_023653455.1 Paraclostridium ghonii | reverse complement strand
TAACGTAGCATTGTTCTATCGCTTATTTTAAGTGTAGTGTTATTTATATCCACCAATGCTTTTGTAACGTATTTTAAACAATTCTCAGAGCGAACAGTAGTGGTTACTACCTATGACATAAGTTTGGATACGAAAGGCATGGACGATAGTGAAATGTTAAGGATTTACGACAAACTAAAAACAGTAAAAGGTGTTTACAAAAGCTCGTATCAAGAGGTTTTGAAATATTCATGTGCTGCCAAAGCAAGCGATCTTTCAGACTCTTACTGGGAAAATGATGATTCACATTCGCCTGAAGAAACTGTTAATCTTCCAATGAACATCCAATTTCTTGATGACAGTACTTATTTGAATATTATCAAAGACTTGGGCTTGCAATCAGAAGAATACACAGGTGAAAATGCGAAAATAATTGCCGTTGCAAAAATAAGAGACAAGGGTAAAGAAGCCCATAGGATGAAAAAGGTTAATGAATGTATTGATATGTTTAAAAGTTCTTCCATGAATTTTAACATCGCTCCCGAAAAAAATGGTAAGCCGAAGATGGAACAGGGTCAAAATATAAACATTACATTTGTCAATACATTGCTGCCTGATATTCCATTAAGCTTAGATAGTTCTCAATTGAATACGAATAATTCGTTTGATTTTATGGCGATGGCCCCTTATTCGCTTAAAGATAAGTTTGAGACTAAGGACACCAATGTTGCTGCTAAGGGATTGACATTTAAGTCAAAGAATCCAACACAGTCAACGACTGAAATGAAATCGCTGATTAAGAATGCGGGAATTAAATCTAGTTATTTCCTATTCAATTCTCATAAAGTACTAGATGAAAGCCGTAACTACCTATTCATTGCCAAAGTGTTCTCTTACACTTTTATCATTATGATTTCGTTGATTGCGGTTGCAAATGTGTTTAACACTATTTCCACAAATATCAGATTACGCAGGAGAGAACTTGCAATGCTTCGCTCTGTAGGTATGTCTGATCGGGATTTCCAAAAAATGATGAATTTTGAGTGTGCCTTTTATGGCATGAGATCGTTGATTTTCGGAATTCCTATAGCGACAATCTCTTCTTGGCTTATCTACAAATTTATGTTTGACGGAGGGGCGGACAATATACATTTTGTGTTGCCGTGGGTAAGTATTGGAATAAGCATATTCAGTGTCTTATTCTTGGTGTTTATTACAATGTTATATGCTATTAGTAAGATAAAGAAAGAAAATATTATTGATGCACTTAGAGATGAAATGGCTTAATTTAAAACAAATATTAACTTGATAGGAAATCAAAATACCATAGTGATTGAGTTTAAGTGACTTAATACAAGTAATGCCAACGAATGTATTATTTTATAATAGTACATTCGTTTTTTATGTGATAAATTTTAAAAGAGCAATAAATTTTTAATACTATATTTATAGTGACAATTAAAAACTTGCATTATAATATAGTTAAAAATTTAGTATATATGGCTCTTAACGTTCAAAAATGATAATATATATACAAAAGTAATATAAAACCAAATACATTCATAATAGTATGTAATTAATTAATAAAGAAGAATTTAATAGTTAAAGTTTTGAAAGTAAAAAAAACAATTAATTTAGGCGGTGAAAAAATGAAGGTTACAAATTATGAAGATTTGATAATGAAAAGAGCTATGGATATATTTGCAGAAGATGGATTGAAGTTTTTTGGGATAGATAAGAGAGTAAAAGAACAAGGTCCAACTGAATTAGTTGTTTTAGAAACTAAAAATATGTTTATGGATTATACATTCCTAATGGAAGATAATACTTACATACACTTTGAATTTCAGACTACAAATAAAAATATAGCAGACTTAAGAAGGTTTCGGGCTTATGAGTCACTACTTAGTCATCAAACTGGAAAAGATGTTATAACATATGTAGTCTATTCCTCAAATATAATAAATGTAAATGATACTTTAGAAACGGGTATAAATAAGTTTAAAGTAAATACTATATCTATGGCTAGTAAAAATGGTGATGAAGTATTTGATTTTATATCTGATAAAATTAATAGAGGACTGAGATTATCAAAAGATGATATAATATCATTATCATTCACACCTATAATGGGTGGAAAAACAAGTAAGTTAGATAGAATTTTAAATACTATTAGGGTATTAAAAGATATAGATGAAGATTACAGGCATGATGTTGAGTCTATAATATATGCCTTTGCAAATAAATTTTTAAGTGGAAAAGATTTAGAAAGAGTAAAGGAGGAACTTAAAGTGACTGAGTTAGGAAAAAGTTTAATAGATGAAGGAAAAAAAGAAAAAGCTATAGAGATAGCAAAAAAGGCAATTTTAAAAGGAATGGATAATGAAACTATAAGAGATATTACTGATTTATCTATTGAAGAAATTGAACTTATCAGAAAAGTTATAAACTAAAAGTTAGTTATTTTAGTTTAAATTGCCTTATGAGGGTATTGTTTTTATAAAAAGTGAAAAATATAAGAAAGGGGTTATGACCTATAGTCATAACCCCTTGGAATCATAATTTTTAAAATTAAATTTATTCTAGAAAATACACATAAATATTCCCAGACTCAGATGAATCTTTTCCATTACTATGGATGTAAGTGAGGATATACTCCTGTATTTAACTCTATTCTTTCTCCTAAGTACTTAACGATTGAGCATAGCCTGTCATTTTTTTTATATAAACTACCAGTTTCATTAACTGTTTCACCTGCGCAACTACCTGCACAATGTTTTATAAATTTGCACTCTTTACATTCATATAAATTATCTATTGTTCTGCTTTTTATTTTATTTATTTTCTCCTCATCGTAATCTATAAGCTTTTTTTCTTTATTCCATTTCCCATAAACAAACACATCTAGGGGTGAGCCTTCTTCATAACACATCTCACAACTACTTACAATGCCATCTGGTGTCAAATGTGGCATAGGAATCAATGATCTGCATGATACATTTACTTCTTCATCAAAATTCATAGTTGCAATTGTTCCATAAAATACACCCTTATTTTTTGCATATTCATATGCCTCATAAAATTCTTTTGCAAATATTAAAGAATCTACTTGACCTGTTAAAAACTTATTTTCTGTTCCTTCTTCTGATACCTCTGCACATATTTGGTCTACATATATAGCTCTTATTCCAAGATTATAATAATAATCTATTAATTCTTTTTGTTTAAAAACATTAAAGTTTCCTATTGTAGATCTTATCCCAACTAATAATTTACTATCTGTTGTATTTATATATTCAATTAATTTTTTTATATTTTTTTCAATAACTATTCCACTACCAATACCATTTCTAGCTTTTCTATTTAAATCATTAATTTCTATAGGTCCATCCGCAGAAACCCAAATTATATTAACATTTTTTGATATCCATTCAAAAACATTTTCATTAAATACCCCATTAGTTTGTAATTCTACCTTTATATCACCTATTAAATCTTTTGTATATTCTACTATTTCTTTCATCATATCTAATTCTAATGTAGGTTCCCCTGATGCAAAAAAGCCAATATAGTTTGATCCAGTTTGTTTATAATAATCTAGAATTCCTCTCTTTGCAAACTCTAAATCTATAACTTTTTTGGGAAAATCATGAGGTATTTTACTAACCCAACAATAACTACAATTTAAATTACACTTATTAGTTAAAACTATTGTACATATATCTTTTCTACAATGTCCCATAAAACCGCCTCCCCTAATTTAAATTATAATATCTATCTAATATTGATATTTCATCTAAATTTAATTCATTATAGATAGCTTTATAATTTTCATTTGTATTTTTTCTATATTTAAAACACTTCTCAAGATGAGCCATGCCAAGTAACCATAGTGAATATATTTCTAAATTGGTCAGATTTTTAATATTGTATGTAGGTATACTTGCTCCTAAAAAATCGCAGTTCATATAGTACTCATTTGAATTTGATGTTAGAATTTCTACTCCATATTTTTCTTGATTATTATAAATTTCTGATCCTGGGTAAGGTGTCATTATTGCTAAATGTGTTGCATCTATTAATTCTTCTTTAACTAGCTCTCCAATAAATTCAATGTTTTCTAGAACGCTGTTAAAAGTATCTCCTGGCAATCCTACCATTATATAAGCTTGAATTTGAATGCCATGTTTTTTTATCAGATTTATCATTTCTATAGTTATATCTGTATTTACTTCTTTATTTACTTCTTTTAATAATTTTTCGCTTTTACTTTCTATACCCATAGCAATTTGAATATTGCCTGCTTTTTTCATAAGTTCAATAGTTTCATTATCTACATGCTTTGGATATATTTGACACCACCATTTGACATCAAGACATCTATCTATTATCTCCTGGCATATAGATTTAGAATATTCTAAATCCATAAGAAACTCTAAATCTCCCATAACAAAGAACTTCTTTCCATACTTCTCATAAATTTCTTGTATTTCATCTACTACAAGATTTACTTCTCTTTTTCTTAATTTTTTTATATTAGAATTGTTTGCAGTGCAATATATACAATCATTGTTACATCCTCTAGCTGTATATATTCTAGGTACTAAAATTTTTCTTAAATTATAGTCATAAAGGTTATAATTTAAATTTGGCAATTTTTTTATATCTAATTCAATATCATAATCCTCATTGGCTATTATTTTATTATTTATTCTATATGATATTCCCTTAATGTTACTTAGATTTAAACTTTTATTTTTATATTTATTTAAAATATCGTTTATTATTAGCTCTCCTTCATTTCTAACTATAAAATCTATATTTCTATTTTTATCAAGTATATAATTATAATTTTTAGTAGGATAATATCCGCCCCAAAAAATATAGCTTTGGCTATTAATATTTCTAATAAGGTTACTTATGCTATTTGACCACTTATCTGCAATTGTTAAGACGGTAATTCCATAAAATTTTGATTTATTTTTTTTAATTTCAAACTCAATCTCTTCTTGAGTCAAAGATGTTCCTGTTTCTTTCCTTTTTAAAAAGTCCATCATGTGAAAGTCAAGTATTTTTACATTGTATGACTTGGTTTTAAGATATGATCCAATAGATAAAATAGCGTAACTTGCTTCCGTTGGTAAATCTCCTAATAACCTAATATGTTTTTCCTCCATAGCCTTCCAATACGCTATTTCTATCTTTTCATTTTCACTGTCTTTTTTATACTCTTTAAACAATGGTGGTTGAATTAAAACTATGTCATAATACTCTTGTTTTATATATGACATTTAAAGTATCACCCCTAGCAGGTATATAGATATTACCCCTGTCAATATAGATAATCCTATAGATTTATATTTATATGCTATTACTGATACAAAAATTGCAGCTAAGATTTTTATATTATTAATAGATATATCTAAGTTATTTCCTGAAAAAAATATATCCTTTGTTATTAACGCACTAAAAATAGTAATTGGTATATATTTAAGAAAAGTTTTTACATTATCAGACATATCATTTTTTGAAAAGATAACTAGTGGTAGTACTCTTGGTACATATGTAACTATTGCCATACCTAATATAATTAAAAGTATATAATTATTATTCATTTGACTCATTAGCTCCTTCTTTAGATTTTTCTATATAAAAACCTACTATTGATGCTATTACTGCTGTAAAAACTATGTATAAACTATTTTTGAAAATACCATATAGTATAATAGATAATCCTATTGATATTATACTAACTATTACTTGAACTTTATTTTTAATCTGCATTATTAATAATGTTATAAACATTGAAGTTAAAACAAATGCTGCTATACTGTCATTTAAATTAATAATTCCTCCAAAATATGCTCCTGCACCATTGCTTATAACCCAAACTATATTTGCCATTATATTAACAGTAAATGCATGCTTGTCACTCCAATTTCCTTCACAAAATTTATTATAATTAATAGCAAATGTTTCATCAGTTATAAAATGAGAAAATATCATTAATTTACTTGTTTTTTTATTCTTTATATATAGAGACAAGTTTGAGCTCATTAAAAAATGACGCAAATTCACAATAAATGTTGTTAATATTATAGATATAATATTTGAACCTGATGAAATCATAGATGCTGCAATAAACTGAGCACTTCCTGCGAATACTAATATAGACATTAATATTACATAGAATATGGATAAACCTGCTTTTTGGAGAAGTACACCACAAATAAAACCTAATGGTATATAACCTAAACTAATTGGAATTGTAGCTTTAAATCCTTCTTTTAAAATACTTTTAAATTGCAATTTACTATCCATATAGACCTCCTATAATTATGATTCAAACTTAGTAATGAAATCTTTATTACAGTATATTTATCTCCCCCCTTTCTTAATTTTAGGTAATATATATTTATGTCTATACTTTAGGATGAACTTAATTAATTATTTTACTGAGCTATATACGTTTGGTATAGCTAGATATTCTAATCAAAAACATTTATGAAAAATATGTAGTAGGCGATTTACACTAGAAAATATTCTTTGGAAAAATTAAACTATACTTTTATCAAACAATTTATTCCAATAGCTATTGGTTATTCTGATGATTGGCAGGCTGATTACAGATAGTTTACTATCTTATATTGAGTATTTAACTAAAATCTTTAAAAACTCTAATTCTCAAGTAGTCAAAGATTTCATTGTTAATATATCTAATTGACAAAATCTCTTATGATTACATAATTATACCATATATTTTACAAAATTTTCTTAATATTTCAAATTTTACTTCTTATATTTGAGATAAAGTTTTTGTGACAAAAGCTAAACATTATAATTAAAAATATTTATATAATAGATGTCGCAGGTAATTTACACTAGAATCAAGAAAAAATATTATTTTTGAAAATTAAACTGTTCTGTGTATGATAAAGGTTTTATAGTTAAATAGCTAATTAACAATATTTAAAAATGAAAGTGAAGTAAATAAGAAAGGGTATATTTATTTAAATATAATAATTTAAATAGATATACCCCTTGTGGATTTAAGTATTGCCTTAATATAAATTTAACTCCTAGTTTTTGATTTAGGTTTATTATTTACTAAAGAGCTTAAACTCATTATTAAGTAGACTAATATTCCCATCCAAATCCATAAATATTGCATAAGCTAACCCCAACTATAAATAAAATCTACCCTAGAACAAATATAATTATACATTGTAATCTCATACTATAAAATAAAATCTCCTTTTTATAATTAATAAGAAAAAAAGTATTTAAATAAATATCTAATAATACCCTTAAAATCACTTTGAAAAATTATTAATCTAATAATTTTTTATATTCTTCAGTATCATCAAATTTCGTTTCAAAATTTGATGGTTCACTACTTATATATTTCATATTTATTGGTTTACCGTTATTTAGCTGATTAATAATTAAATCAAAAGAATTATCTTCTTTTAAATTAATTTCAAAATTTTGCTCATCACTACTCAATTTATATGTATTATCTTTTTTTAAAAGTTCATACGTTCCTTTGTTAACTTCTCTGTTGTCAATATATTCAACAAAATTATGATCTGTTTTATTAAATGAAATTTGAACATGGTATCCATTTACTGCATTACTTTGATAAAATCCATTCAAAGTTAAATTAGACTTAGATGAACAACCAATTAATAGCAATGTTATAGAAAAAATTAATATAGAAAATACCTTTCTTTTCATATTTCTAATCCTCCTGTATATAATTAACATTAGGTAACTATTATAAGATTTATAATAGCATATTTATTTAAAATTTAGTTAAAACGTATTTGCATAGTTCTTAAATTCTAAATAAATATGCTTTAGATTTATAAAAATAAATAAAAAATCATATTTCCACATAAAGCGTTCGAAATTGTAGATACATTTTAACCAATAAATTACAATATAAGTAATTATTTACATAAATTCATAAAAAAGGATGTGTAAAATTATAAAAAATATAAAAAAACTTACTTTACTTATAGTTGTATTATTTATATTTGTTGTAGGATATACAGTATATAAGTTTGATTTTAACTCACTAAATAACCAAGATTCACCTGTTATAGCTGATAATGATACTTTCAGTAATGCTCAGAAAATACTAGAAGATTATAGATATAATTTAAAAGATGTTCAGGAAACTGAAAAAACTCAATCTAATATGCCTGATTTAAAAAGATATACATACGAAGGTAAAAACGGAATTATATCCATATTAACAAATGGAGAATTTATTTATGATGTAACATATTATGAATAATATAAGGGGGATGAGTAATGGAATTTCAAACTATTATGGCTCTATTAGCATCTGTTTTTTATGGATCTATAATATTGTTATTTATAATGTTGTTTAAATTTTTATCACTTGGAATTGAGGCACTTAAAATATATATAAAGAATAACTCTTAATAAAATTAGGCTCTAATAAACTTGACTATTAATTTGTATATTTTTTAGAAACGTACAAAGTTATTAGATCTATAATGGGGTAGTTCAATTGTCCTACCCCATTATAGATTTCAATTTAAATAGTTATTTACATACTAGGTTCTTCTCTGTTATAGTATCTAGGCTTACCCTATTTAATAGATTCCTTAGGACAACTTCCAATACAAGCCATAAAGTGAATACAGTTTGACCTCCAATGTGGTCCATCGTTATATATCTCTATATTATTTAATCTTAAATCTACTATTCTATTTTTATATAAATATAATTTACTTTATAACTTTCTTAATTAAATTTAACCTTTTTGTAGTATATGGAGGATAAATAACTGAATTATTTATTAATGATGGTTTCTTTAAAATACCTTTTCTATGAGAGAATGTAATAAAACTTTCTTTTCCATGATAACTACCTAAACCAGAATCACCAACACCCCCAAATGGAAGATGCGGATTAGAAACATGCGAAACAGTATCATTAATACTTACATTCCCAGAACTAATCTCCTTTAATATTTTCCTTTCAACACTTTTGTTTCTTGTAAATATATAAAGTGCTAGTGGTTTTGCTTCACTTCTAATTTCTGATATAGCAGTATCTAAATTTTTATATGTCATAATAGGCAATACTGGTCCGAATATTTCATCTCTCATAGTAGCTGCATATCTTGAATTTATTTCTATCAATGTAGGTTGTATATATTTAGTTTTTTCATTTGTATTTCCTCCAAATACAATACCATCCTTATCCATTTCAATCATATTTTTAATACGGTTAAAATGTCTTTCGTTTACTATTCTTCCAAAAGAATCACTTTTCTCTATATTTTCCCCATAATATTTATTAATAGCGTCAATCATTTCCTTAACAAGTTCATCTTTTACATTTTCATGAACTATTAAATAATCAGGAGCTACACATGTTTGCCCTGCATTCAATGTTTTTCCCCATATAATTCTTCTTGCGGCTTCTTTAATATTTGCACTTTCATCTACTATTACTGGACTTTTTCCACCAAGTTCAAGTGATACGGGTACTAAATTTTTAGCTGCAGCTTGCATTACAATTTTCCCTACAGCAACACTACCAGTAAAGAATATATAATCAAACTTTGAGTTTAGTAACGATGTATTTGTATCTATACCACCCTCAACACATGTTACATACTTTCTATCAAAAACTTCTTCTATCAAATTTTTTACTACTCGTGAAATATTAGGAACCATTTCTGATGGCTTTAATACTACAGTGTTTCCTGCTGCAATTGCACCCACTAGGGGTTCCATTAGTAATTGAAATGGATAGTTATAAGGTCCTATTATAAGTACAGATCCATATGGTTCACTAATAACATAACTTTTAGCAGGCATTAAATATAATGGAGTCTTTCTTTTTTCTGGTTTTGACCATTTTTTTAAATTTTTAATTGTATATTTAATGCTTTGATATAATAATCCTATTTCTGATAAATATACTTCATTTTGATGTTTACCAAGATCTTGATTAAGAGCTTTTTCTATTTGGCCTTCGTATTTTTTTATTCCTTCTTTTAATTTATTTAATTGCTTAATTCTAAAATCAATATCTTTTGTAACTTGAGTATTAAAATAATTATTTTGTTCTTTTAAAATCATCTCTATATCTTTTAAATTCAATTCTTTATTATTCATAAATATTTCTCCTTTCATTTATATAAAATAAATAATACTTAAAATTTTTATTAATATTTCAATTATATATAAC
>NZ_JAKEDR010000121.1 GCF_023653455.1 Paraclostridium ghonii | reverse complement strand
CTATAGCAAAGAGGATACACCTGTTCCCATTCCGAACACAGAAGTTAAGCTCTTTAGCGCCGATGGTACTTGGTGGGAAGCTGCCTGGGAGAGTAGGACGTAGCCGCGTAATCTTTTTTATTTTACGTACAACTGTTGGTGGTTAGTATTAAGTTACATTTGAAGTCATAAAGCTGAGAAGATGCTTTTAAATGACTTCTGCATTATAACTTAATACTAACCACCTTTTTGTATAGCAAAATAAAAAAGAATTATGATTGTACGATATGAAGAGATAAAAAGAGAGAAGATGCTTTAAATGACCACTGCGTTGCAAACTAATACTAACCACGTTTTTCGTTAATAAAAATAAAAAAAATTACGCAACTACTATAGGTGATGAAGAATTAAAAGATGCTTTAAAATGATTTCTGGATTATAACTTAATACTAACCACCTTTTTCGTTAGGTAAAATAAAAAAGAGTTGCGTTTATAAAATGTAAAAGTTATAAAGTGGAATAATTTAAAAACAAGCTGAATAATCTTTATTAATAATGCTAAAAAGGAGTAGATAGTATTGAAATTTAGTATAGCAATTAATAGAGGTAATATTTTAGATGTAATAAATTTGGCTGAAGAAAATAATTTAATTATTAATTCAATCTCTCAAGAACCTATAAATGATGAAATGATGAATATAAAAATAGATTTTTCAGCTAATAGCAAGGTTATAGATATTGATAACTTTGTAAAAACAATATCTGGTTATGATTTCCTAAGCTCGTGTGAAAGAATATAAAAGCTATGAATTTTCATAGCTTTTTTTATATACTAATGGATTGTAAATTATTTGATTTGAAGATAAATTGTAATCCCAACTGCTAAATTTGAGCAAGTGATATAATTATCAAGGTCGTTGGAGTCATGAAGTAGGTGGCAGATGTAGTCCCTAAATAGAATCGAATTTTTTATTTATATACAAACTGATATAATAAGACTATGGATGGTAACCAATTGACTTTAATAAATAATTTTGATGATTAAATTTATAAGCTGAAATACACTTAGAAAATAAATATAATTTGTAAGTATTAAAAAATTGTATTTATTTTGAAAATTATTGTAAAATAATTAGGTATGTTAAAAATTGAAAAAAACTTATATAATAAAATCTAGTAAGTGAAAATATATAAGGTTGACAAGTAAGGAGAGTGATTATGTGATAAACGGAAATGCAACACAGGTGTCTCAAAAAACTATAGAAACTTTTTTTAATGCAGTTAAAAATAGTGGACCTAAATTAATATATGCAATTATACTTCTTATTGTAGGGCTGTATCTTTGTAAGTTATTAAAGAAATATAGTAAAAAAATCATTTTGAGGTATAATGTAGAAAGAGGCGTAGCTAACTTTGCTTCATATGCAGTTTATGGGATTGGTGTAGTTATTGTTATTATGACATGCTTAGAGATGATAAACTTTCCAGTGCAATCTTTTATGACCGTTATGGTATCACTGATTGGAGTTATTGGTTTATCATTAGGTTTAGCATTTAAAGAAATTTTATCAAATTTAGGGGCAGGAATGATAATTTTGTTTTTTCATCCATTTAAAACAGGTGATTATATAGGAGGTTCTGGCGTTGAAGGAACAGTTGCTGATATACAAATTTTCAGTACTATCCTAAAAACTCCAGATAATAAAGCTATAATAGTGCCTAATTTTAAATTAACTAGTGATAATATAATTAACTATACTCACCAAGAAAAAAGAAGAATAGATTTTTCTTTTAGCGTGTCATACGACACAAATATAAAACTTGTAAAAGATGTATTAGATAAAATCTTTAAAGAAGAAAAAAGAATATTAAAAGATCCAGAGCCTATAATAGGATTAAATACATTAGGAGAAAACTCTATGCAAATAGTAGCCAGACCTTGGGTAAAAACTGATGATTACTGGAGTGTATACTTTGATGTGATGGAAAAAGTAAAAACAAAATTTGATGAAAATTATATTAAGATACCATTCCCATCAAGAGTTATATATCATAAAAATTGCGAAGATGATATAAAAAATTAATAAAAATAATAAAACTTTTTTGAATATTAGTATTGAAACTTGACAATATATATAATATAATGATTAACAAATAGAACAAAGAATATAGCTAAGAAGGAAAATAGTAAAAAGCAAGTTTGTATTCAGAGAGTGAGTGGTTGGTGAGAACTCATTACAATGGTTTTTGAATCCATTCCGGAGCTACTAGTCCGAAATAATAGTAAGATTAGTCGTATACCTACGTTACAGGATTGAGGAGGTTTATACTTTTAAGTATAAACAACTAGGGTGGCAACGCGGATAATAGACTTTCGTCCCTTTTTTAAGGGGATGAGGGTCTTTTTTTATACAAAAAATCCAAATCATTGAAATAAAGTTGCTATTAGATCACCAGGGGTAACGTTATTTTATTTAAAATACAAAAATATTATACAGGAGGAAGAAAAATGTTAGATATAAAAAGAATTAGAGAGAATTTAGATGAAATAAAAAACGCAATGGAAATAAGAGGAGAGAAAGAATTCGATCTTGATATAGTTGTAGATTTAGATAATAAAAGAAGAGAGTTACTTCAAGAGGTTGAAGTAATGAAAAATGAATTAAATGTAGAATCAAAAAAAATACCTCAATTAATAAAAGAAGGGGTAGATGTAGCTGAAGCAAAGGCTAAGCTAAAACAACTATCTGATAAAATAAAAGGATTAGATGAGAAAGTTAAAGAAGTAGAAGGAAAAATGGAATATAACTTAATGAGAATTCCTAATGTTCCTCACCCAGATGTTCCACAAGGAACAACAGATGAAGACAATGTTCAAATAAGAACTTGGGGAGAACCTACAAAATTTGAATTTGAAAACAAAGCTCACTGGGATGTAGGAACAGGACTAGGTATATTAGATTTTGAAGCTGCTGGAAAAATAACAGGATCAAGATTTGTTTTATACAGAGGTTTAGGAGCTAGACTTGAAAGAGCATTAATAAACTTTTTCTTAAATACTCATACTGAAAATCATGGATATACAGAAGTATTACCACCATTCATGGCAAATAGAGCTAGTTTTATAGGAACTGGTCAACTTCCTAAATTTGAAGAAGATATGTTCAAATTAGAAGGTCTTGATTACTTCTTAATACCAACTGCAGAGGTTCCTGTAACAAATATACACAGAGATGAAATATTATCAGCAGATGAGTTGCCAATAAAATATTGTGCATATACTCCATGTTTTAGATCTGAAGCAGGATCTGCAGGAAGAGATACAAGAGGATTAGTAAGACACCATCAATTCAATAAAGTTGAATTAGTTAAGTTTGTTAAACCAGAAGAATCTTATGAAGAGTTAGAAAAATTAACAAATGATGCTGAAACTATGTTACAAATGTTAGGATTACCATATAGAGTCGTAAGAATATGTACAGGAGATTTAGGATTTACAGCTGCATTTAAATATGATTTAGAAGTATGGATGCCAAGCTATAACAGATATGTTGAAATTTCTTCTTGTTCAAACTTCGAAGATTTCCAAGCTAGAAGAGCTGGGATAAGATTCAAGAGAGATAAAAAAGCTAAGGCTGAATACGTTCATACATTAAATGGATCAGGATTAGCAGTAGGAAGATGTTTAGCTGCTATATTAGAAAACTATCAACAAGCTGATGGATCTGTAGTAGTTCCTGAGGCATTAAGACCATATATGGGTGCTGATGTTATAAAGAAAAATGAATTATAATATTTAATAGTAAATTTACTTACGGTAGTAGGAAGCTTAAACTTAAGCTTCCTACTTATTTATACAATAAAAAATTTAGAAATTTATTGTATAGAGTCTTAATAAAAATCTATTAAAATATGCAGAATCTTAATAGAATATGTATTAAAATTTAAGTTGAATTATAAATTTAATTATGGTAATATTAAAGATGTTATAAGTTTTAGGAGGAAGCATGGACAAATCGTTTTATATGAATGAAGCAATAAAAGAAGCATATAAAGCTTATGAAAAAGGCGAGACACCTATAGGTGCAGTCGTAGTGAAGAATGGTGAAATTATAGCTAGAGCACATAATCTAACTGAAACATTAAATGATCCTACAGCCCATGCTGAAATATTAGCAATAAGAAAGGCTTCAGATTGCTTAGGTGGATGGAGACTTATAAATTGCGACTTGTATGTTACTATGGAACCGTGTATAATGTGTAGTGGAGCTATAGTTCAATCAAGAATAAAAAAACTTATAATAGGAACTAAGCATATAAAAAATTTAAATATAGAAAAGCAACATGAATTCAAAGTAGATTACTTTAATACTTGCAATATAGATGTGACATTTGATATATTAAAAGAAGAATGTTCATATATATTACAAAAGTTTTTTAAAGAGCTAAGAAAGCGACAGTAAGGAGAGATGGTCGAGTTGGTCGAAGGCGCTCGCCTGGAAAGTGAGTATACGGGTAAAACCGTATCGTGGGTTCGAATCCCACTCTCTCCGCCAAAAAATTATGGTTATAAGTTTGCTGTGCTAGACGGGAAGGTAGCGGTGTCCTGTAACCTGCAATCCGCTATAGCAGGGTTGAATTCCATCTAGAGGCTTATATATTGTAGGGCTGCCCTAAATAAGTGGTGTTGAAACTTAGGTCCTGCGCAACGGAAGCTCATAAATCCCGCCAGATCCGGAAGGAAGCAACGGTAAGTGACCACTTTCGTGTGCCGCGGGGGTGCCTAAGTCGAGCTAACTGTTTAGGTAACGCCTATGATAGTAAGTCAATAGATGGTGCACAGCTTTAATATACAAACAAAATCCCTTGTTCTGAGGGATTTTTTTAATATAAAAAATTGTATAATGCATTTATACTAAAAATAGATAATATTTCTTTAAATTGGTATATAATAAAATATCGGGATTTTAGGATTAAGGAGAGATAAATTATGCACAAGGCACTATATAGAGCCTATAGGCCTCAAACATTTAAAGACGTTGTAGGACAAGAACATATAATTAGAACTTTAAAAAATCAAATCCAAAATAATAGTGTAGGACATGCATATTTATTTTGTGGAACTAGAGGTACAGGGAAGACTTCAACTGCTAAGATTTTTGCAAGAGCTTTAAACTGTCCAAATTCTATAGGTGAAGAACCTTGTAATGAATGTGAAGTTTGTAAAGATATATTAAATGATAACATTATTGATGTTATAGAAATAGACGCGGCATCAAATAATAGTGTTGATGATATAAGAGAAATTAGAGAAAATGTAAAATACACACCAGCAAAATGTAAATATAAAGTGTATATAATAGATGAGGTTCATATGTTATCGCAAGGAGCATTTAATGCACTTTTAAAAACATTAGAAGAACCACCATCATATGTAATATTTATTTTAGCAACAACAGAACCTCATAAAATACCAGCTACAATTCTTTCTAGATGTCAAAGATTTGATTTTAAAAGAGTTACAGTCAAAGACATGGCTTGTAGAATGAAAGAAATATGTGATGATGTCGATGTAGAAGTAGATGATAGGGCATTAAATTTAATAGCAAGAAATTCTCAAGGAGCATTAAGAGATGCTCTTAGTATATTAGATCAATGTATGTCTTTTAGCGAGAATAATATAAATTATAAAGATGTTGTAGATTTATTGGGGACAGTAAACATAGAGCAATTATTCGAAATGGCAGATTATGTTATAAAGGAAGATACAAAGAAGTGTTTGGAGATTCTAAATGAGTTTGTTGTATGGGGTAAAGATATAAAAAACTTAATAGACGATCTAATAGACCACTTTAGAAATTTAATGGTATGTAAAGTATCTAATGATCTAGATGAAATAATCTCTTTACCTGAAGAAATAGTTGATCAATTAAAATACCAAGCTGAAACCATAGAGATTAATGATATTATAAGAATACTTAATATACTATCTACAACACAGGACGCTATAAAAGTATCATCAAATCCTAGAGTTTTAGCAGAGGTTAGTATAATGAAGTTATCTCAACCAATGTTTGATGATAGTAAAGAATCTCTTTTAAAAAGAATATCTACATTAGAAGATACTATAAGAAGTGGGAAAATAAATATAAATAATAATGTTGAAAAAGAAAATCAAAGTGAAAGTAAAGATATACTTGAAAAATGTGAAGTTATAAATGAAGAAGAAGTTTTTTATGAAGAAGTTAAAAGCGAAGATGTTGAACTAATTGAAAAGTCTTGGGAAAATATACTTGCACACATAAAGAAAGATAAGAATATGCCAGTATATGCAATTTTAAGAGAAGCAAGAGAGTTTAACGTAAGCACAAATAATTTATATATAGTATTTGATGATAATTTTGGATTTGCTAAAAACAAATTAAGTGATGATAAAACTAGAGGTTATATAGAAGATGTAATAAGAGAAATACTTAATAGGAGTTTTAGTATAAAAATAATATTAAAATCAGAATCTAAAAATGTAAAATTAGAAATAGAAAAAGAACAAAAGGATAAAGGCGAGGAAATATTAAAATCTGTTTTTCCTAAAGAAATAATAGATATTAAGCAAAGTATAAATGAAAATGAAATTAAATAATAAATGTGAATATGATATAATAATATCATATTAAATAAAAGAATAATTAAGGAGGATTTTATATATGGCTAAAAAAGGATTACCAGGAATGATGCCTGGAAATATGAATCAGTTATTAAAACAAGCTCAAAAAATGCAAACTGATATGCAAAAAATGCAAGAGGAGTTAGAATCAAAAGAAGTTGAAACTTCTGTTGGAGGAGGAGCTGTTACAGTTAAAGTTAACGGTAAAAAAGAAGTTGTAGACATTCAAATAAAACCTGAAGTTGTAGATCCAGATGATATAGAAATGCTTCAAGATTTAGTATTAAGTGCTGTAAATGAAGCATTAAGAAGTGTTGATGATATGCAATCTTCACAAATGAATAAATTAACTGGAGGAATGAATATTCCTGGGTTATTCTAGTAGGTGATTAGATGCAAACTTATTCAGGCCCAATTACAAGGCTAATAGAGGAATTTTCTAAACTTCCTGGTGTTGGAAGAAAAACAGCTCAAAGACTAGCCTTTCATGTTATTAATATGAATATGAATGATGTAGAAGCATTATCTAAGGCTATAGTTGAAGCTAAAAAAGAAATAAAATATTGTTCTATCTGTTACAACATAACAGATAAGGATCCATGTAGCATGTGTTCTAATAAAAATAGAGATAGTGGCGTTATATGCGTAGTCGAAGATCCTAGAGATGTTGCAGCTATGGAAAAGACAAAAGAGTTTCATGGAAAGTATCATGTATTAAATGGAGTGATTTCTCCTATGGATGGAATAGGTCCAGATATGATAAGGATTAAAGAACTTATACAAAGATTAGGGAATCAAGAAGTAACAGAAGTTATAATGGCAACTAATCCAACTATAGAAGGAGAAGCTACAGCTATGTATATAGCGAGGCTTTTAAAACCTATGGGAATAAAGGTTACTAGAATCGCACATGGGTTACCTGTAGGAGGAGATCTAGAGTATGCTGATGAAGTTACTATATCAAAAGCACTAGAAGGTAGAAGAGAAATATAAAAATCGAGATTTTTTCTCGATTTTTTTGTTTTTATATACTAAGCTATTATAAATTATCTGATTTGTAGATAAGTTATAATAGCAACTGCTAAACTTGAACAACGGACCTGATTTTCAAGGTCGTTGGCGACATGAAGTGGTTCGCCGACGTAGTCGCTCAAGCGAAGCGATTTTTTATATCAATTTTAATGTCGTTTTTTATAATAATTTAGTTTATAAAATTTATACTTAAAATATTGAAGTTTAAAGGGTTGTATTGTATAATTTTATTAAAAAATTTAATAGGGGTGCAAAATGAAATCAGCTATGAATTTTGAAGAGCATAAAGCTATGAAAGAAAAAAGAAATAAAAAACTAAAATCATCAAAAGAAAAGCTAAAATACACTGAAGATGATGACATGAGTGTTCTTATAAAAAATAAAAGTAAAAAAACTGTTAAACCAAAAGAGAGTAGTTTCAAGAATAATTACAAAACCTATCAGTATGACTATGAAGAAGATTTTTATGAACCTAGGTAATAAGTTATTATAAAATAAATAAAAACTGTAGAAGTAGTTTCTACAGTTTTTTTATCTATTTTTAAAATAACTTTTCTTCAATTAAGTTAGCTATATTTTGAGAAGAATTAAATTTTCTTATAGATTTAATATTTTTCTTAAGAAGATCTAGCCTAGACGGATCGTCTATAATTACTTTTAATAGGACAGATAAAGTATATTTTTTAGTAGTTCTAAGTGCAGAACCACAGTTACATAAGAAATCTAAATTTTCTTCTTCTTGTCCAGGTATATAGTATGGAACGATCATAGGAACATCTTTTAATAATGCTTCTGTTGTTGTAAGTCCACCTGGTTTTGTAACAAGTATATCTATAGAAGCTAAAATGTCGTTCATTTGGTCTGTGAATCCCAAAATATGTACGTTTTTATTAGTTATATGATTTTCAAGTTTTTTAGAAAGTTTTTCTTTAAGAGATTCATTTCTTCCTGTTATAACTAAAATTTGAAAATCTCTATCTATATCAAGCATTTCTTCAAATGTTTCTTTTATATTACCTGCACCAAAACTTCCACCCATTAGAAGTACTGTTAATTTTTTTGGATTAAACCCTAATTCAGATAAAACTGTTTCTCTAGTTCTATGGTGTAAGAATGACTTTTCAACTGGTATTCCAAGTGGTTTTATTTTGTTAGAATCTACCCCTTCGGCAATAAGGAGTTCCTTAACATATTCATGGCCTACAATATAGTAATCTAATTCATTTTGTATCCATGTAGAGTGAGTAGTATAATCAGTCAAGACTGATATAAGTGTTGGAAAATATTCACTTTTAAAATGTCTATTAAAATTGTTGTTAAAGCTAGTCTGAAATACAGGATTACTATTAGTGTTACACTGTTTCTTTAAAGTACTAAGTGCTATCATAGGAAAAGGATGAGTTCCTATTATTAAATCTGGTTGCTCATCTAAAAGTAATTTTCTAAAACGCTTAGCCATAAGAGTTGTTATCATATTTCCTTTAAATTCATTTTTAGAAGCTAGTCCAGTTTCAGAAAACCTGTAAGCTTTACCATATGCATTAGGCGTGTAAATAGCAGATTTTTCATAACCTCTAGATATAATTTTATCCATAGTAGTATTTACAAGTTTCAAACTATCTATAATTTTACATTCTATAAATTCCCCGTCAATTGTTTTACTTATTAGCTCTTCTTTAATAGCTCTAGCTGCTCTATTATGCCCACCGCCTGTAGATGCAGACATAATCAATACTTTTTTGCTCATATTTAGAACCCTCCTAAAATTAGCCTTATAAATATTATATATTTATTTATATAAACTTACGAATAATATTAATTATTTGAAACACAGTATTGACAGATTAGTATTAATATTTAATACTAATCTAATATATGTGAAAAAAAAATACAAGAGTAGTATTTAAAAAACATAAAAGGATAGGTGAACAAAGTATGAAAAAAGTAGAAGTTTTTAGTAGTGATACATGTAAACAATGTATCGAATTAAAAAAATATTTAAAAGAAAATAATATATATTATATTGAACATAATATATCAGGAAATGATGAAAATAGAAAGCGACTTATCAAGTTAGGATATATGTCTTTACCGGTAATGATTATAGACGGGAATCATGTTTTAGGTTTTGATAAAACAAGAATAGAGAGTTTGTTAGAAGATTAAAAACATGGGATTCAAAACAAATATATATATAATTATGAATAAAAAATAGTACTAATTGGAAATATTAACAAAAGAAGCTTAAATTTAAAAAATATAAAAAAAGAAAAAAATTCTAAAAAACTATTGACGCTATTTAGCTAAGGTGATATAGTATTACTTGTCCTTAAGAAAAGGGCAAAACACAAAATAAAAAATGAACTTTGAAAATTAAACAGTAGGTTAATTATATAAATTCTTTATTAAAGAATTAAACAACAAACAACCAAGCCAGATATTCAGATAATGATTAGCTGAGCGATGGACAACTTTTTAAATTATATTTGAGAGTTTGATCCTGGCTCAGGATGAA
>NZ_JAKEDR010000120.1 GCF_023653455.1 Paraclostridium ghonii | reverse complement strand
GTAATATATAATCAAAAAAGCATAAACTATATAGCCAATGCTTTTTCGTATATTCAAATATATTTTTTAATTACTTATATTTAAAATTAATATTTCATAAAAGTTATAATAAATCTAGTCCCCATTCCCTTTTTACTTTTGACATCAATATATCCATTGTGAGATTCAATTATTGACTTAGAAATAGATAACCCTATGCCTACAGAATCTTTTTTGTTAGAGGTCTTAGTTTTATAGAATCTATTAAATATATTAGCTATATCACTTTGATCAATTCCTTCTCCACTATCCTCAATTATTACTCTATAATATGCTGGGTTGTTTAATAAATAAGCTTTAACAATTCCATCTTCAGGAGTATGTTCTATGCAATTTTTTATAATATTATTAAATGCCTCTTTTATCCAAAACTTATCTTGTTGTAAACTAATTTGTTCAAACTCATTGATTTCTAGTTTAACATTTCTAACATTAGCAACTTCTTTAAGGCTATATAAAACTTCTTTTATCGTTTGATTTAAGCTTTCTTCTTTTTTACAAAATTCAATCGTATTTGCATCTAGCTTCGCTAGTTTTAATATGTTTTGTATCATCACATTCATATTATCAAGTTGAATACTATTGTCTTGCAAAAACTTTATTCTTTGCTCTTCTGTTATTTTTCTATTTAACAGTATGTCATTGTACAAAATCATAGTAGCAAGCTTTGTTTTTAACTGATGAGATATATTTTGTAGTAATTCAACTAAATACTGTTTTTCTTTTTGGGTAGAACTAATATTATTTTTAATTATACTTCTAACATTGGAAAATGCTACAGCTAGCTTAGCAAAATCTCCTTCTTTATCTTCATTTATTAAAGAAGTGTAATCATCATCTAGTATTTTATTAGCTGCTAATGTCATTTTTCTTATCTTACTAAAAAAATAAACATTTTGAACATAATTTAATAGAATTAACAAGCAAACTAACACAAAACTTAAAATTAAAATCCCATAGTTATTAGTAAAATTAGGAAACAAGCTTCTGTTAAGATCACCCGTTACTCCATATTGTTTCAAAATAATTTGACCTTTTTCTTTGTCTTCCTCACTAATATCTCTAGTTACCAAGGGAATTAATTCTTTCTCTAATTCAGGGTCAAGTGCTACCGTTCTTGAAATCATTCCCCCAATTATATCAATATAATCTTGTTTTTGATTTTCTATATAGCTTTTGTACATAAATACTTGTAGTATCATAAAAATAGTAAGGAGTAAAATCAATATAATAGTACTTTTCTTAACCTCTTTATTAATGAAAATTTTATTCAATATTACTCACTCCTTACATCAATATTCCATTTATAACCTAAGCCACGTTTAGTTATAATATAATTTGGATTTTTAGGGTCATCTTCTATCTTTTCTCTTAATCTTTTTATATATACTGATAATGTATTTTCATCAAAGAAAACATCATCACCACCTGTAACACTTCCAAGAATATCATCTCTTTTTAATATGTTAAGAGGATTTTTCATAAATAATATTAATAGTTTATATTCTAATGCTGTTAGATTTAATAGCTCATTGTTTTTATATACGTTAGTTGTTGATAGATTAACAGTTATATCGTTACTGATTAAAACATTTTTAGATTCATCTGTTTTGTTTAATCGTAATTGCACTTTAATTCTTGCTAACAATTCTCTAACTCTAAATGGCTTAGATAAATAATCATTTGCACCTATTTCTAATCCCATGACAATATTTACTTCATCATCTAAAGCTGTCAAAAATATAATCGGTACGCTTGATTTTACTCTGACATATTTGCAAAAATCATAGCCACTTCCATCTGGTAAAGTTACATCTAGCAATATTAATTCAAACTCATCTTTATTAAATGCCTCTTTGGCTTCATTAATAGTACAAGCTCTTGTTATATCGTAACCTTCATCCATTAAAGAAAATTCTAAAGCACAACCTAAAGCATCATCATCTTCAACAAATAATATTTTAGTCATAAAAACCCTCCTTTATTTCATTACCCCTCTCTAATAACGTCTATTACATTATCTTTTTCAATTTTTCTCATAGGTATTAATGCAGATAGGAAACTAATTACTATTGATACGAAAATAGTAATTATACATAACATCCAAGGTACTTTCCATGCAAGTCCTATAATATCTGAGAAAACTTTATATATAACATAAGTAAAACCACATCCAGCTACCGATCCTAATATTCCCCCAACTAAACCATAAAATAAACCTTCATACATTATCATTTTCTTTAAGTCTTTTTGGGACATACCTATAGACTTTAATACAGATAGTTCCTTTCTTCTTAAAGTTATATTCATTGTAATTGTATTTATAATATTTATACTACTTATTAATGTAATTACAAATATAAACCCATATACTAATACTTGGATTAGCATAATAGAACTTTTTTCACTAGCATTCATATCTACGTAATTCATTGTACTATATGATGGATAATCCTGTAAAATTTTATTTATTTCTTCATAAGTCTTTAAGTGTAACGATGAATCTTTTAAGCTGACTTCAAGACTTTGTATATCTAATTCTTCATTGTTTAAATTTTCCATTACCTTATCTGTTGTAATTAACCTCATTGAATTGTAGTTTGTTTCTCTTTCAAAAATATCATTTTCTATAATCGCCATTACCTTTAACTTATACTCTTTCCCAGATTCATCAATTAAAGTAATTTCATCATTTACTTTGTAGTTAGTTAGTTTCCCCATATATCTCTGATTATTATCATCTTTTGTTTTTCCATTAGAGACCAAAACTACACCATTTTGAGAATTTATTTCATCAACATTAATATTTCCACTAGTTACATACTTTTTAGCTAAATCTAATGCAGTTTTATCATATACATTGATATTAGTATCAATAAATTCTTTATTACCTCCACCAGAATTTTCTTTTGTATATATATCTCCTGCTTGTTTTACTTTCTGTTTTTCTTCTATTTGAGATTTACCATAAATCCCTGGATATATAGCATAAACTTTTTCAACATTGTCTAAATTTTTAATTTTATTTATTAAATTATCATCTATTTTATTCCCATTATTTTCCGAATAGTTATTAATACCTAAGTCAATATTTTGATATTCAAAACTTGTTCCTTTTATATTTATAACTTCTTGTACTAATGTTGTAAAAGTAATAAATAAAGTAGAACTTACAACAATAGACAATATCATAACACGACATCTTTTAGGATTACGACCTATGTTTTTAATAGCCATTAATGCCTTAAAATTAAATATTTTCTTAAAAAATATATTTTTTCTTTTTTTAATAGATTCTTTTTTTATAACTACCCTACTACTAATTGCAACTAAAGGTGATATATTTCCAACATATTTAGCAGGTAAAAAACTAGATATATAAACAGCTACAATTGTTATTATTGTGCTTATTGCTAATATATTTATATTTATACTTACAACTGAAAGTGGAGTATTTCCCTTTAGTAATAAATCTAAAACCCCTTGTAAAGCATATATTGTACCTATACTTATTAATAATCCAATAGGAATAGCTATCATTAATAATATTGTCGCTTCTCTAAAAACAATGACCCTTATTTGTTTTTTTGTTGCTCCTATACTTCTAAGTAATCCAAATTGCTTCATTCTTTCTGCCACACTAATTTGGAAAGAATTATATATAACAATAATTGTAGCACTTACAACAATAAAAATTATAATTGCAACAATAGTAAGCATTGTATTATTTGACCCCATTTTTTCTAGTCGATTTAACTCACTATTTTGTTGAATATTCTCTTTACTGCTTAAAGATTTTAAAGATTCTAAAGTTTTATTAAAATCAGCTTTAGAATTTATTTCTACCATTAATGCTCCATTTTTAGGGTTTTTATCAAATGTAATAGCTCTACTTATTTTTTCACTTTGTGAAGATCCTTCAGTTTTTAAAAAACCAACTACAGTATATTGTTTTTTATCAATGGTTATTTTATCTCCAATTTTTAAATCGGATTTTATATGTGCTTTTGTCCACTCATCTATACATATTTCATCATTTTTATTAGGTATACTACCTTCTTTTATACTATATTTTAATATTTCACTTGCCCCATTATCAACGTAAATCTTTTGGAAGATAATATCATTGTATTTGATTTGCTCTCCTCCTGATACAATTCCATACCTCTCTATATTCGGATTATTTGATACTTTTGTTAATATATCGTCTGTATAAGTATTATACATTATATGAAATGAAGCTCCAGTACTTTGCTTTGTTTGTTCAATAGAAGATTTTTCGCTACCTTTCATAAATAATCCAATAGTTGAAATAAGTGCAAGGGATAATATAATCCCTATAAGAGTTAATGTGGTACGTTTTTTATTTTGTTTAATATATCTATTACTTAATTCTTTATAACTTTTTATCAATTATATTCACCCCCTAACTTTTAGTTATCTATATGTGTGTCTTTTATTATTTCACCATCTTCTATAGTAATAACTCTATCCGCCATAGTAGCTATATCTGTATCATGCGTTATTAGTATAAGTGTTTGATTAAACTTTCTTGCTGTAAGCTTAAGTAATTCAATAACATCTCTAGTATTTTTTGAATCTAAATTACCTGTTGGTTCATCTGCTAATACAATACTTGGCTTATTAATAAGCGCACGCCCAATTGATACCCTTTGTTGTTGCCCTCCTGATAACTCAGAAGGTAGATGATTTCTTCTTTCGTTAAGATTAAGAATATTTATAATCTCATCTAAGTATTTTTTGTCTGCTTTTTCATTATCTAATATAACTGGTAATTCAATATTTTCTTCTACGTCCAATACAGGTATTAGATTAAAGAATTGGAATATAAACCCAACCTTTCTCCTTCTAAATATCGACAATTCATCATCGTTGTAATCATATATACTTTTTTCATCTATAATAACTTTTCCTGTAGATGGTCTATCTAATCCACCAAGTAAATGTAATAATGTACTTTTACCAGAACCCGATGCTCCTATTATAGCTACAAATTCGCCTTTGTTTATTGATAAATTTATATTTTTTAGTGCTTCAACTTTATTTTCACCTTCACCATAAGTTTTAGTTAAATTTTCAACTCTTAAAATCTCCATAATTTATCTCCTTTAGTCTTCTACATTTGCATAATCTATTTCTATACCTTTTACATTTGATAGCTTTTGATTAACTGACTCTTTATCTTTAGCATTTCTTACATTCATTTTTCCTTTTTTAAATCTTATTAAACTCATATAATTTTCTTCTTCATTTATAGATTTATAAGTATCATCATCAGTTATTATTGTTGTTCCTTTACCCCCATAATATCCTATCCATCCATCAATTCCGTGTACTGTAGGAACTTGCTTTCCATTAACTTCAAATTTTATTTCTGTATCTGGGCGTCCGAAAAATATACTTTTATCACCATCAATATTTGGTATATTTTTAAGTACCTCTGTATCTAGGTTCCCATCATTTTCTTTACTTTTTCTTACACGTATAAGTTCATCTTTTAACATTTCTTTTGCAGTATCTTTAGTTATTACTAAATATTTATATTCATATGTTACCTCTTTCCCATTTTCCATTAATGCCTTTCCATTTTCATCTAATACTTTTTCTGTTTTAGTAACTGTTTTATATTTATAGTTTTTTGTATATTTTGTGTTATCTTTGTAAACTTCTTTTGCTTTATCTATATTTTCTATATTTCCACTTACTAAAATAGAGTTAAAAGGCCACGGTTCTCCTTTGAAATAAGTATTGATTTCTTTTACTCCCTTTGCTCCTCCTGCAACTACCAATATAACTGCTAAGGCTCCTAAGGTCCATTTAGTTATTTTATTCATATTTATCAGCTCCTTATTATATCTCTTATTATTTGCATTCTTTAGTGTTATATATATATTTTATTTTATATATAGGTTTAAAACCATAACCTTAAGCTTACAGTACAAAAAAAAATCTTACTAATCAGTAAGATTTTTTTATATAAACAATACCCTTTTAATTTTAAAATTAAACTTCATAGATCCAATATATATTTAAACTTATTTTATAGATTGTTTAAGAGATCTTCAATTTTATCATATTCATCTTCTTTTTCTGTGCTTAATCTCTCATTATTTCTTTGCTTTGTTTTTATACTTTCATTTTTTTCCATGTATATATTATGATACACTTTTAAATCCCCTAGTTTTTTCTAATTCTCTTTAATATTTTCACTCTTTATGAACAATAATTTTCCAGATTTCAATCCCCAAATCTCATCAATATATGTACATACCTTTTTTGAATGAGTTACAATGATCACACATTTATCATGTTCATGAGCTAGTGATACTAATATATTCATTATCTTTTCTTCTGTTTCACTATCTAAATTTCCTGTTGGTTCATCTGCAATTATTACATCTGGATTATGTGCAAGGGCTCTAGCTATACCTATTCTTTGCTGCTCTCCTCCAGATAGATTTAAAACTTTTCTATTAGCTTTCTCAGGAGAAATACCTACAGATTCTAATAAATCATTAACATATTCATTTTGATTTTTAACTTTAATATTGCTTATATTAATAGATAATAATATATTTTCTTTAGCAGTGGCATTTAAAAGTAAATTATATCCTTGAAATATGACCCCTATATCTTTTGATCTATATATATCTTTATCAATTTCTTTTAAACTTTCTCCTTTATATACAACATCTCCTTTTGTACATACGTCCAGCCCTGATATTAAAGATAACAAAGTACTTTTCCCAGCTCCAGATTTCCCTATTATCCCATAAACTTTTCCTTTTTTAAAATTAATATTTATATTGTTGAAAATATCTCTTTTTGAACCTTCATATCTATAATTAACATCTTTTAAACTTAATACATTCATATTTTTAGTTCCTTTCTGTAAGTATTTTTCTTGGTTCATATCTATTTATATATACAATACCTATACTAACAGATACTACTGCAATTAATAAAGCTACTAAAGTGATTGCTACCATAGCTTCTACACTTAAATTTACATTCAATTTTTCTAATGGTGGTGCCGAACTTGTAGCCCCCATACTTAATATAGCTGTATTTGATGCAGCTTCCTTTTGAGCCTCTATTTGACCTTTTAAAAGTATATTCGTAATAGGTTGTGCAAATAAACTACCAATACCTAAACCTATACTTAATGAAATTCCTACCATAAATAATGTTTCATATATTAACCCCAAAGCTACTTTGCTTTTTTTCATACCCATAGCTCTTAAAACTCCAATTTCATATTTTCTTTCACGAATACCTAAAATTGAAATTAAAATTAATATACTTCCTCCAAAACCTAGCACTAAAAACATAAATAGTTTTGAAATGCCTTTTAATCCTTCTATAGGTTTAACCATTTTATCATAGCTTTCAGCATCTGTACCTATATCCCATAAATCCCTTAATCCCTTTTCATGTGCCTCTTTATTAAAAGCATCTAGTGAATCTGGATCCTTTAAGAAATATTTTGCATCAATTTTGATTAAATCTTTATCTTTTTTTACTTTTTCATTATATTCTTTTAAAGTATCAAAAGTTGTAATAATCTCATTTTTTCTATTCATCATAGGCATCTTTAATCCAAACATACTATTGCTATTTGTTACATCACGATATATACCTGAAACTTTTAGTTCTAATGGAGGAGTTTTTTCAGGATCATCAGGATTTTTAATTTGTAAATTATCTCCAACTTTTAAATTGTTTAACTTAGCAAAATCCTCACTTATCATAGTCTCGCCATTTTTTTCTGGTTTTTTACCATCTATAATTTTCCTAGTACCTTTCTCAAACTCTTCTCTACCTGCTGGATTAAGTCCTCCTAAAATACTTAAATTAAATTCTTTAGCATCTTTTGATTTATTATTCGATCCTCCTGCATAAAACCCTGACATACCACCCCCATTTTCTTTGCTTTTTTCATATTCTTCTTGATCTAATGCTTTAAGCTTATCACTATAGCCTAGATAAGTTGCATTAAATACTGTGTCTTTAAGATATTTAGAATTAGCAAGTTTTTCTTGAATTTCATTAGGAATTTCTTCGTTTAATGATTCCTCATCCCCTTTTTGCATTCTTTCTTGCCTTTTTTCTACATTTGACTGGATACCTACAACCGATCCAAACCTGCTTTTGTAATCATCTATTATCTTGTTGGAAGCTGTATTTATAATAATAGATATTGCTGTACACGAAAGTATTGCTATCATTATAATCCCAATAAGCATATTTCGACCTTTGTTTCTTGTTAAATTGCTTAATGCATTTTTTAAAATATACATACAAAGTTCTCCTTTTCTAGCTTTTGCTTTTAATATACTTGAATTATAATAAATCAACTGTTAACTCAATGTTAATACACATATAAATTTTAAATATATTATTCTTTATATTCAGAAAAGGATAAATAAAAACAAGAACCTTTATTTATCTCACTATCTACTACTATAACTCCGTTACATAAGTCACATACATGCGCTACTAAACTTAATCCTATACCATATCCATCTTTTTTTAAATTATTAATTCTATACTTATTATTAAATATGTTTTCTATAAAATTTGTTTCCATACCTATACCATTATCTTCTACTTTAATAATTACGCTATTATACTTATTTCTTACAGATATTTTTATAGTTTTACCTTTACCGTACTTTACAGCATTGTCAACTAAATTGCTTACAGCCCTATATATCCATCTTTCTTTTGCTAAAATAGTAGTACTATTTTTATCATCAAAATCAAACTCAATATTTTTATATGTTTTTTTATATGTGTCACAAACACTTGCACATACTAAAGATAAATCTATTTTAGTGATTTCATCATCAGCTTTTAAATCACTTAAAGTTAATATGTCATCTATGCTATCAGAAATATTATCTAGTAATTTAATATATTCTTTATTATCATCTATCTCTAAATTAGTTCTTAATATAGCAATAGCATTTTTCTGTTCATGTGATAAATAAGAATTTAATTTTTTATAATCATCTAAATTTTGTTTGAATTTATCCTTTATATTTTCATAAGCTATTCCAAAAGATTTACTTACTAAATACGGATTAAAATCCTCATCAAGTGAACTTAAGTTTTTTACAATATTTTCAATTTCTTTATCATGCATTTTATTTAATATTTTCCATAGTAAAAAAGATGCTAATATAAAAATTAAAAAAAACGTCAAAATTATAATTGTTATATCTTTAAACCCACTTTTTAAGTAATCTTTACCTATTTCATCTATATCTACCAGTTCCCCAGATGTCAGTATTTGCCTGTATATAATTTCTCTATTTTCCTCCATTGTACTTGATGAATCTACTTTATATACATCTTTATATAAAGAACTTCCTGGTTCTAGATTATCAGGACTAATAATAACAGCTTTTGCACTTTTTATATTACTTTTATTTTCTACGTTATTAAAAGAACCTTTTATACTATAAACTCCAAAGCCTAAAACTGATGATAATATCAATGAATATATTATTATTACTAATCCGCTTTTTAAATTTACTCTACGCATAAAAAGTAACCCTTTCCTCTGACATTAATTAAAACTTCGTCTCCGTATATACTACTTAATTTATTTTTTAACCTTGATATATGCACTCTTAGTACTGATGAAAATGGATCAAAATTTTCATCATATACATGCTCTACGATTTCTTCACTAGATACAACAGCTGGATGTTTATAGCATATGTATTCTAAAATATCAAACTCTTTTATTGCAAGTACTACTTCTTTACCTCCTATATAAACAGTACGGTTTATAGGATTAAGTTTTAACTTTCCAATATTTATAATTGGGTTTGTACGTCCATGAAATCTTCTTATTACAGCATGTATTCTAGCTCTAACCTCTAATAATTGAAATGGTTTTGTTATATAATCATCCGCACCATTATCTAATCCTAAAGCTAATTCTGCTATACCATCTCTTGCTGTTATTATAATTATTGGTATGTTTACTGATTTTTCACGTAAATATTTTAATACTTCTATTCCATCAATATCCGGAAGATTTAAATCTAAAAGTATAACATCATATTCATTAACACTTGCTTTTTCTTCTCCATCTTCCCCTGTATTAGAAACATCTACTTTAAAATTCATCTTTTCTAATCCTTTTTTCATTGAATTAGCTAACTCTATATTATCTTCTATAACTAGTAATCTCATTTTCAACACTCCTTTTAAATTACAAACTTTTAAATCATTACATTTTATCATATTTAATGTTTATCCAATGTTAACTACTTAATAGTATAATTTCTTAATAA
>NZ_JAKEDR010000012.1 GCF_023653455.1 Paraclostridium ghonii | reverse complement strand
ATTATATACCTTTTCATTAAATATGTACAGTTTGATTTATTTTGTTTTCTTATATTTTTGATAAATTCTTCAAAGTATTTATAAGATATTAATGCTAATATTATCATCCCTGGAAGCACTACAGAAAACTTAATAAGTGTTATACATAACATTTTAAACGAACTACCCTTCATAGCTATTATAAAACTATTTATAGTGTATCCTATAGATACACCTTTTATTGCAAAGATAATCAAAGCTACAGGAGCTAAAATTATGCTCAATGTACATATCGACATACCAGCCAATAAACTTAAGTCCATTTTTAAATTTGACATTAAAATTTCTTTTATTTTTATACTTGAATCATAATAACTATCTGCATAAGTTACATTTTGACCTATTACCTCTGTATATTGAGGAAAAATTTTATTTAATAATGATCCTAAAATTACAAATGCTATAAACAAACTGGATATAATTATTATATCCTTACTTATTTTATCTAGTGTGGTTCTTCTATTTATTCTTCTCAAAAACTACAACCCCCTCTTTTGTACTTACATAATTTTTATGCAAGAGAAGAGGAGGTTATTACTAATTATAAAAGTTCTTTTGTAAGCAAAAGACCTATAGATGTTTTTGCATCTTCTATATCATTTTTATCAATCATTTCGTATACATCTTTTATATCTACTTCATGTAATTCTAAAAATTCGTCTTCATCTAGATTGCATTCACCTTTTTCTAGGTCTGTAGCTAAATAAATATATATTTTTTGATTAGAGAATCCTGCTGAAGTATAAAATTTATGTATTAATTTTATATTATTAGCACTATATCCAGTTTCTTCTTTTAGCTCTCTACTAGCACAGTCTTTAGGACTTTCTCCCTGCTCTAACTTTCCTGCAGGTATCTCCCATAAAACTTTTTCTACTGCTTTTCTATACTGTCTAACTAATAAAACTTTATTTTCATCAGTTATAGCTACTATTCCAACTGCTCCAGGGTGTTCTATTATTTCTCTTTTTTGATAGCCTTTTTTAGGAACTTCAACAGTGTCTACTTTTAAGCTTATAACCTTACCAGTATATATTCTATCACTACTTACCGTTTGCTCTTCTATTATCATAACAAACCTCCATTAAGTAATATGCTGCATTGCTAGCAGCATCGAAAAATTCACTATCTTGTTCATAATTTCTACCCATACTTTTAACTTTTAATTCAAAATAATTTAAATCATCTAAAGTTTTACCTGATTTTATATATGCTATATTGTGTTTTTCATCTAGTTTATTTTCTTTTATTTGATCGTTTACATAGGATAATTTTTCTTCATCTTCTAAACCTATAGGTATATCTACCTCTACATTTACTATTTCACTTAGTACAGTTATACTATGGTGGCTTATCCCTACATGTCTATCCCTTTTATCTGCAAAACTCATTCTAGGAATAGCAATAGGATGACCACCTAGCTTTTTAACAGCATCTAATATAGATCCTTGTTCTATACCTGTAAATCCATATTTAGTTCCTGTCCCCGATATTCCAGGTCCCATGCTTACAAATACTACATCAGCGTTTAATACTTCTTTTGCAGTTATTAGTGCTGAATATATATTTATACATTCATAGTCTCCACCAAATGCATTACCTATAGTTATAGTATCATCTATTAATTTTTTATTTTTTAGATTTTCTACATTTTTACTTAGATATATAGGCAATGAAGCACCATCTGTCATTATATATACTAGTTTTTTATCTGGGTTATGTCTCTTATATGAAGCAACAAATGGCGTAAGCATACTATGTAATGTTCCAACTACAACTGGAAGACTATCTAAACTCTTAAATTCGTTTATTTTTTCATGTAGTTTGCTATCTTGTTCTTCTACCGAATCTACTTTTACTTGCATCGGTGTATATCTTAATTTCATTATGTGTCCACCTGGAGTCATAGTAGATTCAATTTTATTTAAATTTGTTATTACAAAGTGGTAACCACCTGTCCCAAGACTTAATTCAACTGCAGTTGTATTTAATACAACTTCGTCTCCTATATCTACACTTCCCGTCATTTTAGGGTAGTTATATGCTTTTGCTATATTTCCATTAATGTTTACAGTTATTTCTTCTAAATTTTGTGACTTACTTTTTATAGATTCAACTACGCCAATTTTTTTACTTATCATAAGATTACCTTCCTAGCTTATCAATAAAATTTAAAACCTTGTTATTCTCTATTATTTTAGTTAAAGAGTATTTTTCCGTAAGTATATGTATAAATACTAAAAATACTAACCATCCAATTCTCATAGGTCTAGCATATCCTATAGCAATCAATATACCTATAGATATGCCTAATACATTAGATCCAGTATCTCCCATCATAGCTTTAGCTTTTAGATCATCACAGAAGTACACTATTACACAAGGTAATAATATAAGCACTAGACCTTTAGGGTAACCTACTAATGTTAATAATAAAGTTATGATTATAACTAAATATACTTTAATTGCTCTTCCTGGTCTTAAATCTAGTAAATTCATTAAATTAGTAGATAAAGCTATTATTAAAGTGTTTATACATATATCTACTATGTTTTTAGATATTGCAACCGAAATAACAAGTCCTACAAATCCTCCAAATAATGCTTTAAATCCACCTGTTGTAAGGTTTCCTTTAAATAAACTTTTAAAGTGACCTTTTAATCCACTAACATCTCTATTACCAACAATATCATCTAAAATACCTACTAAACACATAGATATTAGCCCAAATAAATACATAAATGTATATACTAAGTTGCTATAATTATCTGTAAAATATACCAATATAATACTATTTATAACTATAGTAGGTAAAAAAACTAATCCCATACTTACAGGTATCATATCATTTTTGTAATTTGGTCTTATTACATTGCTTGAAATTAACATATTTCTAAAAAATGGCATAACAACATAAGTTGTTACCATTCCAACTAGTAGCATTATTATATACAGTATAATATTATTCAATAACACTACCTCCATTCTTTTTTCTTCTTATTAACTATTTTCTTTATATGGTAATATTGTTTACCTCTGTGTATAAAACCTTTTAAATCTCTACCTGTTTCACTATGTGTCATATTTACTAAAATTTCTTTTATAGAGTATCCATATTTTAATATGTCTATTGTCATACCAACTTCAACTCCATAGCCAAAAGGTATTTCATCAAATTTTTCTAAAACTTCTTTTTTAAATATTCTTTGACCTGATATTGTAGCATCTAATTCTACTCCAGTCATTTCAAAAACTGATTCTTTAGCTAATCTTTTTACAAATCCCATCCCACCTTTTTTCTTAGCAGGTGGGAATTTAGCTATTGTTACATCAACTTCATTATTTATTACAGGCTTTATAAGTTTTATAGTTTCACTCGAACAACTTCCTAGATCTCCATCTAAGAAACCTATTATATCCGCATTTTCCATAGCTATTTTTAATCCATAGTTTAATGCGTATCCTTTACCTCTATTTCTATCTAACTTAAAAACCTTTATTTTATCATTTTCAACACTTTTTGCTGCCTTTTCAGTGTTATCACTTGAACCGTCATCTACAACTATTATCTCATTTATTTCTTCTATATTTACTACTCCTAGTAAAGTATCTTTTATTTTGTTTTCTTCATTGTATGCAGGTATTATTATGCTTACATAAGGATTCATATTTACATCTCCTTTATTTTTACTTAAATGGTATTATTGAGTCAACATTGTCTCCTATCCCAAAGTTACCTTTTTCAACAGAATCTCTAAGTGTATAAACTAAAGATAGTTTTCCTGTTCCTTGCTGTGAATTGTTTATAGTAGGTATCTTGTCTTTTTTATAGTTTTCCAAATCAGAGAATTTAGCATCACTTTTTTGAGTTGCTATTATATATTTACCATCTTCTTTTAATTTATCTATTATTACTTTATCTATGTTCGCAAATTTATCAGTAGCTTCTTGAGTATCTCCAGAAGCCATAACAACTTGTGTGTAATTTAGGTGATTGTCTGATAAATGATTTATTTTTATCATATCTAATTTCTCTAATTGTTGTAATCTTTCCATAGCGTTTTCTTCTTTTAAAGAATCCATTATATAATTTATTACATCTTTTTCATTTTTTAATTGTAATTGCAGCGCACTATTAAGTTCTTTTATTTTGTCTTTGTTGCTTAAATTTTCTTTTAAAGTAATATCAAATGCTACACTTCCATTTGCATCTGTTATAGTTTTAGATACATCTTGTGTGTAATCATAGTTTTCTGTTGTTGATATTATTCCTACATTTTTACCTTGCAATTGCTCTTTTATTAAAACTCCATAATTTTCATTTAAATAATTAACAAGTTTTT
Source organism: Paraclostridium ghonii (assembly GCF_023653455.1). Classification (GTDB taxonomy): domain Bacteria; phylum Bacillota; class Clostridia; order Peptostreptococcales; family Peptostreptococcaceae; genus Paraclostridium; species Paraclostridium ghonii. The sequence continues at coordinate 30,409 of NZ_JAKEDR010000012.1, read as the reverse complement.
TATATTCACTTTCTCTTTTATTTAATTTTCCTTTTAATTCATTATTTGTTGTTTTTATATCTTCAAACTTAGCATCCAAATCATCTATTATAGCAGCTTGTTGTCTACTAAGCTCCTGATCATAGTTTAAGTTAAACCCTACTAGCATTCCTATTCCTAATGCAATAAATATAGCACCTATGGTTACTATATAATACTTCATATTTATATGCATGTTAATCCTCCTCAATTAATTACATCTGTAATAGTAGTCTCATTTTTAATTCCATCAAGTGCATAAACTGATTAACACTTGGAGAGAACGACGCAAGTATTAAAACTGGGAATAAAGCTGTTGCTATAAGTGCCCATATATACTTTAATTTTAATTTACTTCTATATAATAAATTTACACCTTTTGCGTCTATAAGCTTAGATCCTATTTTTAGTCTAACTAAAAATGTACTAGCCATACCAGGTCTTCCTTTTTCTAAGAAGTCTATCATATTAGAATGTGTCCCTACAGCTACTATAAGTTCTGCTTTATATTCATAAGCAGTAAGCATAGCTATATCTTCACTAGTTCCAGGCGCAGGAAATACCACAGCCTCCAGTCCTAAGTCTTGTACTCTCTTAAGTCCAGGCGCTCTTCCATCTGTGTATGCATGGACAACTATTTCTTTTGCTTTTTGTAAGGATTCATCACTTACACTATCCATATCGCCTACAATTACATCCGGAGTGTATCCAAACTCCATCAAAGCATCAGCTCCGCCATCTACTCCTACTAATATAGGCTTCATTTCTTCTATATACGATATTATCGTACTTAAATCTTGTTTGTAATCCTGACCTCTAACAACTATTAATACATGTCTATTCTTGTAGTTTGTACTTACTTTTGGTATTTCAACTTCTCCAAGAATTAATCCTTTTTCTTTTTTAGCATAATCTATAGTATTATCTATAAATCTATCTAGCTCTACAGATAAATTTTCATATGCTAATTTTATCTTGTTATCAACTTCGTATTTATCTAATACCTCTCCTTGGCCTAATAATTCTCCATCTCTATAGATTTGCCCATCTATAACTTCTATTATTTGCCCCTCTTGTAAGTTATCAAATAGGTCTTGACCTACATTGTCTACAATAAGTATATTTTTATCTACAAGTATTCCAGGTCCTTTATTTGGATACCTTCCACTTATAGACTGAGATGCATTTATAACAAGTTTTATCTTTCCCTCTACTAATGAGTTTGCAGCAACTTCATCTATATCTTTATGATTTATAACTGCTATTTCTCCGCCAGTAAGTCGCTTTGCAAGCCTTTTTGTTTTTCTGTCTACCTTAATAGGGGCTTCGACTCTCATACTTAAAACCTCCAATTTTCGTTTTTGAAATCACATTACATTATAGCATTATTTTACAACAATTTAAATAATTAAAATTGTACGTAATGATTATAGTCTACTTATAATATTATTTAATTCTTCTTTGTTATTTATATTAGGATTTTCAATTACCTTATTTAATAATAAATTCAGCTTTTCCCCTATTTCCTTTCCTCTATACCCTAAACGTTTTAAATCACTGCCATTTAATGCTAACTGTTTTAAACTGTAACATTCTTTATTTATATCAATTTCTTTTATTAAATTTTTTATTTTTTCGTAATATTTGTTTTCAAATTCTTTGTCTAATATTTTTTTTGCATATAATAAATAATTTAGACTTTCATGTCCTATTTCCTTTAAATAAATCTTTATAGATATTTTATCATCGATTATATTTTCGTTTATATGATCTAAAATTGTAATACACTGACTCTTTATTTTATTGGAATACTTCAATAAATCCAATATTTTTTTACTTTCGTTAATGTCTCCTAGAATATATATAAATATGCTTAATCTTATAGCCAAATCTTTTTTACTTGACTTAATTTTAAGTAAATCTTTTTTATTAACTCGTACATTATTTATTTTAAGTACATCAAATAACTTAGCATCATAAAGTATATATATTTTTTCAGGATTATCACTTAACAAAATTTTATTTAATTCTTCTTGAATTCGTTCTGCACTTATATTTTTTATTAAATTTATATTCTTATAAATACTCTTTAAAGTCTTAGGCTCTATATCAAAGTTGAGTTTTGAACTAAATCTAACAGCTCTTATTATTCTTAATCCATCTTCTTCAAATCTTTCATCTGCATTTCCAACTGTTTTTATTATTTTTCTTTCAATATCACCTATACCATCAAATTCATCAACCATTCCCTGCATATGATTATATGCTATAGAGTTTATGGTAAAATCTCGTCTTTTTAAATCTTTTATAATATCACTTGTAAATTCTACAGATTGCGGTCTTCTATTATCATTATAATCTCCATCAATTCTATATGTTGTAATTTCATATTCGTTTTTATTTTTTATTAAACTTATAGTTCCATGCTTTATTCCAGTTTCAATTATTTTCTCACCCTTAAATATATCTATTGTCTCATGCGGCTTTGCATTTGTAGTTATATCATAATCATTGGGTATTATTCCTACAATTGAATCTCTTACACATCCTCCTACTATAAAAGCTTCATATCCATTTTCATATATAATATCTATTATATCTTTTACATCCTTTGGCATATTTATTTTCATGATTTCACCTCAATTTAATAAGCTACTATCTATTTTATACCTTTACACAAAAAAATAAAGCCTTCATTTGCTGAAGACTTTATTTTTTATAATTTATTATTTAACCATACTGTGTTCTAATCTTAATTTATCAGCTATCATTGCTATAAATTCAGAGTTTGTTGGCTTTCCTTTTGTATTATGAACTGTATATCCAAATAATTGATTTATAGTATCAACTTTACCTCTGCTCCATGCAACTTCTATTGCGTGTCTAATAGCTCTCTCAACCCTACTTGGAGTAGTGTTAAACTTCTTAGCTATACTTGGGTATAATTCTTTTGTTACTGCCCCTAATAACTCTACATTATCTATAACCATTTTTATAGCTTCTCTTAAATATAAATATCCTTTTATATGAGCTGGAACTCCGATTTCATGTATTATGTTTGTTATTTCAGTTTCTATATTCCCTACATTTTTTACAAAATCAGTTTTAGTCATTTTTATATCCATATTATTGTTACTTGATCTTGTATTAGATTCTACTACTGTATTTTGATTAGAAACTAATCCTCTTATTCTATTTATAAATATTACAAAGTCAAAAGGTTTAACTATATAATAATCTGCTCCTAAGTTTATTGCACTTTGAGTTATTTTATCTTGACCTACTGCAGATAAAACTATTATTTTAGGCATCTTTGGTAAGTTCATAGCATTTAATTTTTCAATTACCCCTAATCCATCAAGATGTGGCATTATAACATCTAGTACTAATACATCTGGCTGTGTTCTTGATACTAAATCCAATGCTTCTATTCCATCTTTTGCAATTCCTAGTATTTCGATATCCTCTTCATTAGATAGATATTCTCTTAACACTTGACAAAAATCCCTGTTATCATCTGCTAAAACTATTTTTATTTTTTCGCTCATTAAATTTTTCCCCCCATAGAATTATAAATTCATTTAAATATTTTCTAATTTTTCTCTAATAATCTATTCGACATTTAATATTTATATTCCTTCTGTTTATTTTTATTTTTATACATATACTTATATTATCATCTTATCTATAAAAATTCCATATCCGATTTTAGAGTTATGTACAAAAACATGTGTCACAGCTCCAATTATTTTATCATTTTGTATAATAGGTGCTCCACTCATTCCCTGAACTATACCTCCAGTATAATTTATCAATCTCTTATCTACTACTTCAATCACCATATCTTTATCATCTTTTTTGTTATTATATTTAATTTTTTTTATATTTATTTGGTATTGTCCGATTTTTCCATCTTTATTTTGAAATAAAATAATTGCGGATCCAAGCTTTATATCCTTACTGTCACCAACTTCTAACATTTTTTGTTTTCCTTCATTATCATATGTCGTTAAATTCCCACTTATTCCAAAACTATTATTTTTTTTAAAATTCCCTATAGGTTTATCGCCATCAAATTCAGCTTTTATTTGCCCTACATGTTTAACTCCCCCCTTTTCAATGGAAATGTCTTCAGCATTATATATATTTCCACTCTTAACTTTTATCAATTCATTTGTATCTACATCCTTTATTGGGTGCCCTAATGCTGAAAATGTATTGTTTTGTGGATTATAAAATGTCATAGTTCCTATTCCAGATATTTTATCTCTAATCCAAATTCCAAGTTTGTATTCATCCTTTTCTTTTTTAACTGGAATTTGTTTTGATATTTCCTCTCCATCTCTATTAATTATAATCTCAACGGAATCTTTATTATGTTCCCTTAAAATTTTTTTTACATCTTTACTACTATATACCTTAATCCCCCCTATACTAATTATATTGTCTCCAGCTTTTACTCCATCTATATAATCAATACTTGTATCCTCATTATCAAGTACTAATATTCCATCTGTATTAGCCCTTATACCAACGACATTACCAAGTGGTACTAAGTACTTTGTCTTGTTTTCATTTTTGGGTTTCGACACCCCTAATATAAATATAGGTATTATTAACGTTAAAGCTAAAACTATATATATTTTTTTCATTTTTATATATTTCCCTTCGTAAATTTATATACATATAGTTCCATTTTTCATTTATTTTTATCCAACTTAATCCAAATATAATTTTATAACAAAAAAATACCTAATTAATTAGGTACTTTTTTGGCAAGTTCAATTATTTCACTAGCATGTTCCATAGTTTTTTCAGTTATATTACTTCCTGCTATAAGTCTTGCTATTTCATCTTTTCTTTCTTCATCATTTAATCTATTTATAACTGTAAATGTTCTTTCATTGGATGTTTTCTTTTCTATACAATAGTGAGTGTCTGCATTAGCAGCAATTTGTGGCAAGTGTGTTATACAAATTATTTGCTTTTTCTTAGCTATTAAAGATAATTTTTCACCAACTATCTGAGCTGCTATCCCACTTATACCTGTATCTATTTCATCAAACACGAGAGTATCTATTTCATCTATATCTGCTAAAATCGTCTTAAATGCCAGCATAAATCTAGACATTTCTCCACCTGAGGCTACCTTGTATATAGGTTTTATATCCTCTCCTAAGTTAAATGAAATCATAAACTCTATATCATCTTGTCCTTTTGAATTAAATGAACATTTATCAAATGCAACTTCAAATACTACATTCTTCATATTTAAACTTTTCAGTTCGTATAAAAGTTTTTCTTGAAGATTTTTGGCCACTTCTTTTCGTGTATGAGTTAATTTTTCAGCTTTAATTTCTAAAACATCTTCGATTTTTTTAAGCTTTAACTTTAACTCCTCAACTTTTTCATCTCTATTTAAAATTTCATCTAATCTTTCATTTATTTTATCTCTATATGCTAGTATTTCTTCTATAGTATCTCCATACTTTCTTCTTAATTTGTTGATTTCATCTACACTTTGTTCTATTTGTTCTAATTCATATGGAGAAAAATCAAGGTTTTCTTTATAGCTTCTAATATCTCTTGATATATCTTGAAGCTCATACATTATTCTTTCTATTGTCTCATTATACTCATTTAATTTATCGTCATATTGAGCTATAGAACTTAAATCTCCTAATGATTTAGATATAAGATCTACAGAATTTATACTTCCATCATATAAATTTAAATATACATTGTTTAAATTAGTAAATATCTTTTCACCATTTCTATAAACTTCTCTTTGCTTTAACAAGTCTTCATATTCATTTTCATTTAGGTTAGCTGATTCTATTTCATTTATTTGAAACTTTATTAAGTCTATTTCTCTTTGAGTTTGCATATCATCTTTATTTTCCGTTAATACATTTAAAACTCTTTTTGTTTCATTATACTCACTATATGTACTTTCATAGTCACTTTTAGATTGATATAAAATTTCTTCTCCGAATAAATCTAGAAAGTCTATATGAGTGTCTTTATTAAATAAAACTTGATTTTGGTGTTGTCCATGTATATCAATTAAGTAATTTGATATTTCCTTTAAAAATGACACCTTTACATTTCTTCCATTTACTCTTGATATACTTTTTCCATCTTCAAAAATTTCTTTACTTATTATTATCTGATTATCTTCATCTATATCTATTCCATTTTCAAGTAGCTTTTCTTTTAATTTCTGATTATTAACATCAAATAAAGCTTCTACTATGCCCTTTTCTGTGCCTTTTCTTAAAAAAGATCTATCGTATTTTCCACCTAAACATAATCCTAGGGCTCCTATTATTATAGATTTACCAGATCCTGTTTCTCCAGTTAATATATTTAGATTTCTATCGATATATAGTCTTAACTCTTCTATTAATGCACAGTTTTTCATATATAATTCAAGGATCAATTTGAATCCCCCTCTTTATTACATTAAATTATGTGAATTGTCTACAACTGTATCTATAGTTAGCTTAAATTCTTCTTTGTTGTGCTCATAACTTTCATTAGAGTTTTTTAAATGAATTAAATATTCAATATTACCTTCTGGACCTTTTATAGGAGAGTAATCTAATCCTAATATTTCAAATCCATTTGCTACTGCAAAATCTGCTATTTTTTCTATAACTTCTATATGAGTAGATTTTTCTCTTACTACACCTTTTTTACCAACTTTCTCTCTACCCGCTTCAAACTGAGGTTTTATTAATGCTACAATTTGGCCAGTTGATTCTAGAAGTTCCTTTGCCTTTGGTAAAACTAATCTAAGAGATATAAAAGAAACATCTATTGATGCAAATTGTCCAAATTCTTTAGTATCTTCTATAGTTACATGTCTTATGTTCGTTCTCTCCATACATACAACTCTTTCATCTTGTCTAAGCTTCCAAGCAAGTTGCCCATATCCTACGTCTATAGAAAATACCTTTTTAGCTCCATTTTGCAGCATACAATCAGTAAACCCACCTGTAGATGATCCTATATCTAAGCATACCTTGTCTTCTAGAGTAATATCAAATTTTTTCATTGCCTTTTCAAGCTTTAATCCACCTCTACTAACGTATGGTATAGGATTGCCTTTTACCTCTATCTTGCTGTCTTCTTTAACCTCTGATCCAGCTTTATCACATCTTTGATTATCTACAAATACTAATCCAGCCATTATAGCCTTTTTAGCTCTTTCTCTACTGTCAAAATACCCTTGTTCTACAAGTAATATGTCTATTCTTTTTTTCATATAAACTACCTTTCTATCTTAATAAACTCTCAATTCTTTGAGCAATACATGTAGATGAAATTCCACATTGTTCATATAATATGTTCACATCTCCATGATGTATAAATTCATCTTCAATTCCGATATTTACAACCTCATTATCAAGCTTATTATCTATAATAAATTTATTTATTCTACTTCCAAATCCACCTGTAATTACATTATCTTCTACTGTAATAACATATTTATGATTTTTCGCTAAATCCATTATTAATTTTTCATCTACAGGCTTTAAAAACCTTGCATTAACTAAAGTCGGATTAATACCTGACTTATTTAGTATATCTACTGCCTCTATTGATTGTTTAACCATATTACCTATCGCTAATATAGCTACATCTTCACCTTTGTTTATTACTTCATATGTCCCAAGTTTTATAGGCTTATATTCACCTTTATCTACAAAATAACTACTTCCTCTTGGATATCTAATAGCCATAGGTCCTTCTAATTCTAACGATAAATCCATCATTAATTCAAGCTCTTTTGTATCTTTTGGAGCCATTACAGTAATATTTGGAACATTATTTAAGTAACTTAAATCAAATATTCCATGATGAGTCTCTCCATCATTGCCTACAAGTCCAGCTCTATCTATAAGTAAAGTTACATTTTTGCTTGTTATAGCAATATCGTGTATTATTTGATCATAAGCTCTTTGTAAAAACGATGAATATACAGCAAAATATGGTTTCATTCCAGCTTTTGCTAATCCTGCACTAAAAGTAACTGCATGCTGTTCAGCTATACCAACATCATAATATCTATTTGGATATACATCATCAAACTTATTAAGGCCTGTTCCTGATGGCATAGCTGCCGTTATAGCAACAACACTTTCGTCCTTAGTCGCAAGGTCTATTAGTTTTTCACCTACTGCCGAAGATATACTTTTTGATGAAGATGATTTTAGTCCTGTTTTTATATCAAATTTAGAAACCCCATGATACTTATGAGGTTCATCCTCTGCAAATTTATACCCTTTACCTTTTTTAGTTATTACATGAAGTAATATAGGTCCAGTTTGTTCTTTAGCTTTTTCTAATGTTTTCACTATTTCGTCTATATTATGTCCGTCTATAGGTCCTAAGTATGTTATTCCTAAAGAATCAAAAAATGCACATTCTTGCAATGCAAATTTGCCTTTTATATTATTTTTCACTTTACCTGCTGTTTTAGATAAAATATTAACTCCAGGTGTAACATTTAATATTTTCTCAACTTCATCTTTAACTTTGCTTACAGTTGAATTTTTTATAATTGATGATAAATGTGTAGCCATTCCTCCAACATTCTCATCTATAGACATCTCATTATCATTCAATATTACTATCATGTTAGTATTTATATATCCTAAATGATTAATAGCCTCTAAAGCCATTCCTCCTGTTATAGCTCCATCTCCAATTATTGATACTACAGAAAAATGTTCTCCTTTTATATCTCTGGCACAAGCAATTCCAGTTCCAACAGATATAGATGTGCTACTATGTCCTGTATCAAATATGTCATGTTCACTTTCACACTCTTTTGGGAATCCACTTAATCCGTTAAATTGTCTTAATGTATTAAATTGATCTTTTCTTCCTGTTAGTATTTTATGAACATAAGATTGGTGCCCTACATCCCATATAAATTTATCCTTTGGACTATCAAATACTTTATGTAATCCTAACGTAAGCTCTACAACTCCTAAATTAGATGCTAAGTGTCCACCTGTCTTTGAAATTGATCTAACTAAAAATTTTCTTATATCTTTAGCTAGCAAATCAAGTTCTTTAGTATTCATTTTTTTTATATCTTTAGGAGAATTTATATTATTTAAATAATTATACATAACTTTCTCACCTTTTATCTAAGTAGTTTTTAGCATTAATATTTAATTAAATATTAATGCTATAATAATTCCTAAAATAGCTCCAAATAAAACTTCTACTGGCGTATGTCCTACTAATTCCTTTAATTTTTTTTGTTCAATATGCTTTTTATGTTGCAAATCATCTACAATTTGATTTAGTATAGCCGCTTGCTTTCCAACTGCACGCCTTACGCCAGACGCATCATACATTATTATCATAGAAAACACTGAAACTATTGCAAATTGTGTTGAACTAAATCCATATTCAATTCCTACCAATGTAGATAAAGATGTAACAAAAGAACTATGAGAACTTGGCATACCTCCAGAAGTAAATATTCTAGATATTTGAATTTTTTTTACATCTCCAGTAAAAATTTTAAAAAATTGTGCTAAGAAACAAGCAAACATGCTTATCATCAACACCTTGTTGCTAAAAATTTCTGAAATAAAACTCATCGTTCCTCCTTAATATTCTCTATCTACTATATAGTCAGCCAAGTGGTTTAAAAACTCACTATCATTGTTTATATTATCAATGCTTGTTTTAGCTTCTGCTATTAATTTATTTGCAATCTCTTTTGACTTTTCAATCCCTAAAAGTGATGGATACGTAGATTTTTCATTGTCAATATCACTACCAACTTTTTTACCAAGCTTAGATTCATCTCCAACTATATCTAATATATCATCTACTATTTGGAATGATAACCCTATATTCTTCGCATATTTAGTTACATTTTCTAATTGCTCTTCATTTGCTCCACCTATTATAGCTCCTGCTCTCATACAACCAATTATTATTGCTGCAGTTTTGTTCATGTGTATAAAGTCAAGTTTTTCCATATCTATAGATTGGCCTTCACTTTCAATATCAACAACTTGTCCACCAATCATACCATATATTCCAGATGCCTTAGCAATTTCATTTATAGCTTTTAAATATTTTTCTGGTTCAGGCTTATTTAAAGATTCTCTAAGCATTACTTCATATGCGTAGTTTAAAAGTCCATCTCCAGCTAAAATCGCCATAGCTTCTCCATACACCTTATGATTTGTTTTTCTTCCTCTTCTTAAATCATCATTATCAAGAGCCGGAAGATCATCATGTATTAAAGAGTATGTGTGTATCATTTCTATAGCTACAGCAAATGGTCTTACATCTTTTTCATTTCCCCCAACTAATTTACAAGCTTCTAGTGTTAGTATTGGTCTTAGTCTTTTTCCTCCAGCTCTTAAACTATACTCCATTGAATCAAATATAGTTTTTTGATATCCTTCAACTTTAGGCATATATTCATTTAATAAATTTTCTACATTGTTAGCTCTATTTTTTAACTCTTCTTTAAAGTTCATAACTACTCCTCCTCTATACTAAAAGGTATCTCTTTCCCATCTTTATTAAACTTATCTATTTTTAAATTTGCTTCATCTAATAGTTTATTACAATGGCTATAAAGCCTTATCCCTTCTTCATATAAATTAAGAGATTCATCTAAACTTGTAGTTCCAGACTCTAAATTATTTAATATGTCTTCTAGTTTTTGATAAGCTTCTTCATAAGATAAATTCATTTTTATACCTCTTTAACCTTTATTTTTTCAATGATGCAATCAACTCTACCATCTTTAAATTTAACTTCTATACTGTCTTCTTTTTCTAATTTTTTTATAGAATTTATAGTAACTTTATCCTTTTGTACTATACTATATCCTCTGTCTAATGTAGCTAGTGGACTTAAACTATGTAAAAGTGATCCACTACTATCTAAACTTTGTTTATTTAGTTTAACTAAATCATTAATCTCACTAGTTATTTTATCATATATTATATCGATTTGTATAATTTTATCTCTTATTATATAAGACTTAACAATTGTATTTAGCCTATCATAAATATTATTTAGCTTGTTTTTATCTAGTTTAGATTGATTTATAAGAGCCTTATCCATTCTATCTTTTGAGCTTTTTAATTTATATATTAAATCATCTAGTTTTGGAGTTGCTATTTCTGCTGCTGCTGATGGTGTAGGAGCTCTCATATCTGCTACAAAGTCTGCTATAGTAAAATCCGTTTCATGTCCTACAGCTGATATTATAGGTATATTTGAATTGAAAATTTCTCTTGCAACTATTTCTTCATTAAATGACCATAGTTCTTCTATAGACCCTCCCCCTCTTCCAACTATTATTGTATCTACATTATTGTCATTATTAAAAAATTTAATTCCTTCACATATCTCAGTTGAAGAGTTTTTACCTTGAACTGAAACAGGATAAAGTTTTATGTTTACTTTTGGATATCTTCTTTTAATTACATTAATTATATCTCTTATAACAGCTCCGCTTTCTGATGTTATCACTCCTATGTTTTCGGGTATTTTAGGTATAGGTTTTTTATGTTCATGATTAAACAAACCCTCTTTTTCTAACTTACTTTTTAACTCCATAAACTCTAGATATAAATTTCCTACTCCATCCAACTCTATACTTTCTATATATAATTGATATGAACCATCTCTTTCATATACGGATATATATCCATTTGCAATTACTTTTACTCCATCTTCTAAATTCAATTTACTATCATAATTGTTCTTAAAAATAACACAATTAATTTTAGATGATTTATCTTTTAATGTTAAATATGCATTTTTACTACTATGAATTTTAAAATTTGAAATTTCACCTTTTACTTTTAAATTGTATAAGACTGCATCATTATTTAAAATTCTTTTTATATATGAATTAACCTCGCTAACATCCAAAGCTCTTAACTTCATATCTATTCTCCTATAAATTTATTTAAACCTATCAGCGCACATCCTAGTGCATTATCTACACTATATTCAGGCTTTGTAAAACAACTTGTAATTTTATCCTTCATTAATTTTTTGCTTAAATTATCTTTTATGTATTTACTTGATGCAACGCCTCCTGCAAATACAATCTCATCTATATTATAATCTTTGCATAAAAACTTAAGAGATTTATATAAATTTCTAACTATTGAGTCCATTAATAATTTTGATACATATTTTTCATTAAATTCTTTTGTATATTTATTTATCTGATTTTCTATTCCCGATAAATTCATATACCCATCTTTTACAGATGTTTTTATTCCGATTTCTATATTTTCTTCACATTCTAGAGCATTTTTATCTATGTATTTTCCACTTGGAAATTCATATCCCAATTGAACCCCTAATCTGTCTATTAGTTGTCCAAAACTTATGTCTTTGCTACCCCCTATTATTTTTACTTGTAAGTTGTTATCTATGTTCTCTACTAGTAAAATTTCAGTTGTCCCTCCAGACATATGAACAGAAATAAATTTATTTTTTTTCAATTTATTATCATATAAACTTGCATGAATATGATTTTCTTGGTGTGTTGTAGAATATAATTTTATATTGTTTATATCGCTAAATAATTTTGCAAAGTTATATCCTACTGTAAATGCAGGCATATAAGAATCTTTTATAGGCCTTGGTTTTTCAGATGCACATATTGCACATACATTATATTCATTCATTACTGATTTTAAGTTATCGCTTATTTTCCCTAGATTATTCACATGCTGAAATACCATTTCGCTTTGTCTTAATCCCTTAGAGTCCTTTTTTACTTTTAACATAATCTTTTCATTAAATACTATACTTTTTTCTAAAGATATAGCTGCTATAGAAGTCGTATAGCAGCTAGTATCTATTCCTATTATTATATTTTTACTTTTCTTTGATTTCACTTACAACACTTCCTAATATACCATTTATAAATTTAGGAGATTTGTCATCACAGTAAAGTTTAGATAATTCTACAGCTTCATTTATAGAAACTTTAGTAGGGATTTCAAAAACGTATAGTATTTCACAAATAGCAAGTCTAAGTATTGCTAAATCTACCTTAGCCATTCTATTTATAGTCCAATTTTTAGCGTATTTATTTATTAAAGAATCTATGTTTTCTTTATTTTCTTGGAAACTTTTAACTACTTTATCCGCATATTTTAAATCTACAAACTGACTTAAATCAGTTTCTTCTAGTTTAACGTCTCCTTCATCTGAAAATTGTAATTTTAGTTCCTCATATCTATTCTTTATATATTCAAAGTTATCGTTTAAGAAGTTTTCTAATTCAGAGTTTATATCTACTACATCCTCTTTATTCATGTCTATTTGGTATATAAACTTCATCATATACTCTCTTGTCGTTATCATTTTTGCCTTTTTCATTTGTTGATTCCTCCTTTGAATTTAGTATATACATATTCACTTATAAAAAATCACTTCGCTTAAGCGACTATGTCTGCGATCTACTTCATGTCGCCACCGACTCCGTCCGTTGCTCAAAAAACTTTTTTACGATCAAAACTATAGTATATTGATATAACTAAGTTCCATAGATTATTCAATTTTTTTGTTTGATGTAATTTCTTTAAGCGTAAAAATTCGCTTCGCTCATGTCGCCAACGACTTCGTCCGTTGCTCAAAAAACTTTTTTACGCTCAAAACATAATATATTGATATAACTAAGTTCCATAGATTATTCAATTTTTTTGTTTGATGTAATTTCTTTAAGCGTAAAAAAACCCTCTGATTTTCAGAGGGAAATATTAATTTATCGTAGATGATTACTTAGCTTCTGCCTTTTCAACTTTATCTTTTTTAAAGTTGATGCCTTGAACATGTATATTAACTTGAGAAACTTTTAATCCAGTCATTGTTTCAACTGTATTTTTTACATTTTCCTGTACTTTAAAAGCTATATCAGGTATAGATATTCCATAATCAATTATTATCATAACATCTAGGATAACTTCGTCTTCCTCTATTTGTATCTTAACACCATTATTCTTTAGTAATTTATCTGTGAATGTCGATGTAGTTACTACTCCTTCTACTTCTACAGCTGCTAATCCTGCTATAGTGGCTATAACATCATTTGATATCTTAACTTGTCCAAAGTTATTATTTTCCATCATATATCACATCCCTATATAAACTATTTTATTATATAATAATACCAAATAGATCTTTATTTTGCAACAAAAATTCGCTTCGCTTGAGCGACTACGTCTGCGAACCACTTTATGTCGCCAACGACTTCGTCCGTTGCTCAAAAAACTTTTTTACGCTCAAAACATAATATATTGATATAACTAAGTTTTATAGATTATTTACAATTTTTAGTAAGTATACTCTCCTTAAACGTAAAAAAGCCTCAGTACAACTGAGGCACTTATATTTATTTAGAATGACTGCTCATAAGTTTTATATTTTCGTACTTAACTTTTGATTGATTTGCTACTAATTCAAATATTTTAGCTGCATCTTTTTCTTTTATTTCTTTATTTACAACTACATTAACAGTTTCTTCATTTATGTAAACTAATGAATCTTCAAATCCTTTTGCTCCTAATAAATCTTCTATTTTAACTTCTAACTCTTGGTCTTTTACAAGTTGTAATTTCATATTTGATGCTTGTTTTCTAGTTTCTTCTGATGTAGATGGATTATTTATTATTTCATTTAAGTCTTCTGTTAACTCATTTCTTTGTTTTTCTCTATTCATTTTCATATCTACTGAATATGATGCTTTTTTCATATTTTTATCTGAAGTAATTTTCTTTTTTATTTCTTTGCTAGTTTCTTTAACTTTTTCATTGACTATAGTGTCTTTGCTGTCTACTACCTTAATATCTTTTTTAGAATCTTTTTTGTCGTCATTTTTTGAAAGTTGAGCTTCTTCATATACTTCCATTTCTTTTGACGCCTCTAATACAGATTTCTTGCTTAAATTGTAATTTAATACCCCAACTCCCACTAAAACAAGTGTTAATGCCATTACAACAAATTGTCTACTTTTAAACATACTTTTGTTAAATTTCATTTATACTCCCCCTAATTTTAAATTATATTCTTGTAATATTTATATGTACGAGCTTTTTTATTATGAATATTTTTTAATTTTTATTTTGAGTAAATTTCTACTTGATGTCCTGAAACTTGAAGTGATGTTTGAACTGCTGAATATAAACTTTGTTTTACATTTGGATCACTTGCTCCGCTAGCAACCACTATAACCCCTTTTATTTCTGGTTGTGAAGTTTTTATAACTACAGGTTTACTTTCTCCTGAAGTTATCATTGTTTTATTTTCGCTTGATGTGGTAACTGTTCTTTCTCCACCTTGAGCATCTTTTTCAGTCGTCTCTTCCTTTGTAGCATTTGAGTTAAAAGCTGGTTCTATTTGTTCTCCAGATGAAAAAGTTATCATTACATCAACCTCTCCTACTCCTTCTATTTGAGATAATATATTTTTAAGTTGACTTTCTAAGTCATTGTCTTTTTTTTCTTCTACTTGTGTTACTTTTGAATCTTTACTTTCCTCAAATGCCTCTTTTTCTTTTTTCTCAGTTGGATTTTTTGTAAAAATAGCTAGTCCCATAATACATACAAAAGATAACGCCGCCAAAGTATATATTTTCTTCTTATCGTCTTCCTTTAAATTTTTAAACATACCTATTCTCAACCCCTATTAATCTATTTCTATATTTTCAACTGATATATCAAGTATGTCTACTAAGCTCTTTTTTACCTCATCTTTTGATTTAATTTCATTATTATTTGAGCTTTCTTTAAATACTTGTTTTTCTTTTTCACCCTTACTAGATTGTATGTCCTTTTTTTCTTCTTTATTACTATTTTTTTCTTTAACTTTAACTTTACCTATATTCGCTCCATCTAATTCAATATCCTCAAGTTCATATCCATATTCATCTAATTTAAGTTGTATAACACTTTTTAACCCATCCTCATAACCTGATTTTATACTTTTTTTACCGGTGTCTTTTGCTAGACTATTCATGCTATCTATATATTGTTCATTATATTTTGTATATGTTTTTAATAATTTGTCTTCTAAACTTATACCGTCTGAAAAAAAGTTTATAATTGGATTTATTACAATAAATATAAATATAAAGTTCAAAACTAAATTAATATAGGATTTTATTTTAGAAGAAGGAAGAATCATATTAACTATATTTACTATAAATGCAGCAATTAAAATACTTATTATCCAAGTTTTAATACTTTCTAACATATATTCCTCCTTTTACTGAGCTACAACGCTAATTGAAACTACTATGGCTATAGTAACGAAAAACATTATTGTTATAGCTATAATACATGCTAGCATTATCGCCATAAGATTTGAAATTTCATTTAAAAAATTTGAAATATTATCCTCTCCCACTGGTTCAACTATCATGGCTGATGTTTTATAAACCAATATTATTGAAGTAATTTTTATTATAGGAATCAAACATATGCCAACTAATATTATAAGCCCAACTCCTCCAAATAAATTTTTTATAAGCTGAGAAGAAGACAGTATTATATCAAATGAATCCGATACAAATCCTCCTACAACTGGTATAAAGTTTCCTATAGCAAATTTAGTACTTTTCACTGCAAATCCATCTAAGCTTTTAACATACATACCCTGCATTGAGACTAATGCTAAATATATAGTAAATATAGCTCCAATAGTTATTAAATTTATTTGTTTTATAAATGATGCTAATTTTTTAAGTTTTATACTATTGGATAAATTATTTATAACAAGTATTGCAAATCCTATTGTAATAGATACAAATAAAAAGTTTTTAAATACTACATTTATAAATGTTACCCCACCCATAAATATAGGAGTCATAACAGTAGATGTCATTGGAAATCCCATAACTACTAAGAACGTTATTAGTATTGGCATTATAATTTGCATTAAATTTATCATACTATCAATGGTGGTGTTACATATATTTAAAACGTCTTTAAATCCTACTAGTGTCAAAGTTACCATTACTATAAATACAATATAGGTTGTTACTTGGCTTATTGCTCCAGATGAGAACGAATTGTCTAAACTTTTTAATATAGATGATAGAAGTGCTAAGACAAATATTATTGATGCAACTTTTAAACTTGATCTCAATTCATCAAATAAGAATAATTTAAGACCTTCTTTATTGAATAAATCTAGCATTGTTTTTTTACCAGATATCAAATCTTTCATAAACGTTTTTAAATCAACGTGTGCTATAAATTTTTCATCTTTTATTTGGTTTTGAATTTCTTGTAAGTTAATTTTATTTAATTGTTGGCTTATGTATGAATCTACACTTTCTTTTACTTTTTCATCTTGTGCAAATGAAATATCAGTAAATGTTAAACCTATTAGTATACATACGATTATACTAGTTATAATTTTTTTCATAAGTAATCATTCTCCTATGGAATTAAATTTAAAATCATATCTATAATAGATATTAATATAGGGAATGACATAGTCATGACTATAATTTTTCCTCCAAACTCAAGCTTAGCTGCAATATTTCCTTCCCCACAGTCCTTACATATTTGAATAGCAAACTCCATTAAATATGCTATTCCTATAAGTTTGATTATCAAAGATATATACATAGTAGGTATGTTAGCCTTGTTTGCTAATTCATTTATACTTTCAATTATAAAATTAAATTTATAAGTTACAGACATTAAAATCATTACTCCTGTTAATATACCTATAAATGTAGCCATTTCTGGTCTATCTTTTTTTATAATCAAGCATAATATGGTTGATATAAGTGCAAGCCCTACCAATTTCATTACATCCAAAATATCTCCCCCTTAATACAACTGAAACATTGTTCTAACTGTATTAAACAGGTCATTTATCTCTGTTATTACCATTGTAAGAACAATTATTACACCTGCAAGTGTAGTTAAGGTAGTCCAATCTTTTCTATCTGTTTTTTCAAGAACCATATTTAAAACAGATATTAATAATCCAATTCCTGCAACTTTAAATATTAAAGTTATATCCATATTAACCCTCCTATATTAAAAGTATCCCTATAACTAATCCAATTATAGTAGATAATTTTCTATACACTATTCCTTTTTTCTCTACATCTTCTTTACTTTCTGTTGTAAGTTTTTTTAAATTTTCAATAGATAAATCAATCATCCTCTCTTGAGAATAAACATCTCCTTTTCCAAGAGTAAGTATTAATTTTTTTAATTCATCTACCTCCTTATCTTGAAAATAAGTTTCTTTAATCATGTAAGAAGTATTTTTTGATAATATGTTTTCTAAAGTATCAGTATTATCATTTTTTAAATCTGTACTCATGTCCTTAAAAAATTTTGCAAGTGAAAATTCTTTATTTTCACCTATCCTAAAAAAAATTTCTTCTAATGTATATAGTCCAAATGAAAGATCCATTCGCATTACTTCTAATATTCTTATGAGCTCATTTAACTGTTTATGCCTCTTTATATAAGCTTTGTACAAATATTGCCCGATTAGATAGCTGCAAGCTACCAATATGCTTATAAGAGCTATTTTAATTTGCAAAATACCACCTCTTTTCTTCTAGGTCATATATTTTTTCAATAGTTCCTGGTCCATTTTTAGCTGATAGTATTATTACTTTTTTAAATAATTCTTTATCTAATAATTTACTTAACTCCTTTCGTTCTCTTATATCTTCTATGGAGTTACCATGTACGGTTGTTATTAAACTAACTCCACCATTTAAAGCCGTGTATAAAGCTTTTATTTCCTTCTCACTACCTATTTCATCTGTAACTATTAAATTAGGGGACATAGCCCTAAGTAGCATCATAATACCTATGTCTTTTGGACAAGTTTCTATTATGTCAGTTCTTATGCCCACATCCATTTGCGCTATTCCTAAATAAGACCCTGAAATCTCATTTCTTTCATCTATAAGTGCTACTTTTATTCCTTTAAATCCCATTTCTTTGTTTCCATTGCTTAAGTTTCTAACTATATCTCTAACTAATGTTGTTTTACCACATTGTGGTGGGGAAATAATTAAAGTGTTATTTACTTCCTTAGAATTTTTAATTATATGGTTTAATACTTTTTTAGAACAATTTAGTACTTCTCTTGAAATCCTTATATTCAAAGATGATATATGCTTAATATTTTTTACTTGTCCATCCTCAATAATTACTTTTCCAACAATTCCAACTCTATGTCCACCTTTTAGCGTTATAAAACCTTTTTTTATATCATCTATAAAAGAGTGAATTGAATATTTACACATAAGTTGAAATGTTTGCTCTATATCCTCTTTTTTAACCACATATGAGTTTAAATTTTTAGTATCTAATTTATTACTTGATTTATTATAAAAATAGTCTTTATTATTAGAGTTTATTATTAATGGTTTCTCTACCCTAAGTCTTATTTCTTCTATATTTATATCTTCATCTTGAATATTAATTATTTGTTCTCTTAGTTTAGGCGATAGAGAATTTAAAATTTCATCTGAAAGTTTTTTCATATCCCTTGTCCTCCTTTGTTTATATAATTATATTTTCAAGTATTAATATTTATGACAAAAAACAAAAAAGAAGCTGTCTATTTTAAGACAGCTCCTTTAATAATTATTATTCATATTTTTTAAATGCTAAAGTTGCATTGTGTCCGCCAAATCCTAAAGAATTTGATAATGCATATCTAACATCTCTTCTTTTACCTTCGTTTACAACATAATCTAAATCTAATTCTTCATCTACGTTTTCTACATTTATAGTAGGTGGAACATATCCATCATTTATAGCCATAGCACACACAATAGCTTCAACAGCTCCAGCTGCGCCTAGTAAATGTCCTGTCATAGACTTTGTAGAAGATACACATAGTTCATATGCATGTTCTTTAAATACACTTTTTATTGCCATTGTTTCAAACTTATCATTGTAATAAGTAGACGTACCATGAGCATTTATATAATCAACTTCATTAAGAGGTATATTTCCGTCTTTTATAGCCATACCTATAGATCTAGCAGCACCTTCTCCATTTTCTGCTGGAGTTGTCATATGGTATGCATCTGCTGTATATCCATATCCAACTACTTCAGCATAAATTTTAGCGCCTCTTTTTATAGCATGCTCTAAATCTTCTAGTATTACTATACCTGCTCCTTCTCCCATTACAAATCCATCTCTATCTTTGTCAAATGGTCTAGAAGCAGTTTTAGGGTCATCATTTCTAGTAGACATAGCTTTCATGTTACAAAATCCTGCAAATGAAAGTGGAGTAACGCCTGCTTCACTTCCTCCTGCTACCATTATGTCCGCATCGCCTCTTTGTATAACTTTAAATGCATCTCCTATAGCATGAGATCCTGAAGCACATGCAGTAGATACATTAGTATTTGGTCCTTTTGCACCTATTGCAATAGACACTTGACCTGCTGCCATGTTAGCAATCATCATAGGAACGAAAAATGGGCTAACTCTTCTATTTCCTTTTTCTAGTAAAATTTTATGTTGCTCTTCTATAGTTGCAACACCACCTATACCAGAACCTATTATAACACCCATTTTTTCACTATCTACTTTGTCTAAATCAAGATTTGCATCTTTTACTGCCATAGTTGAGGATGCTATTGCAAAGTGAGTAAATCTATCCATTCTCTTTAATTCTTTTTTATTTATATAATCTTCTGGATTAAAACCTTTTACTTCTCCAGCTATTTGTGTTTGAAATGAGGATGCGTCAAAGCTAGTTATTTTATCTATGCCACAAACTCCATCTTTAATGTTGGTCCAAAATGTATCTTTTCCTGTACCAACTGGAGTTACACAACCTAATCCAGTTATAACAACTCTTCTTTTCATAACATTTCCTCCACTATTTGTTAGCTTCTATATATTTAACTATATCTCCTATACATACAAACTTTTCTGCTTCTGTGTCTGGTATTTCTATTGAAAACTCATCTTCAAGTGCCATCATTATTTCAACTGCATCTAATGAATCTGCTTCTAAATCTTTCATTAATGAAGTCTCCATAGTTACTTCCTTATTGTCTATACCTAATTGATCTTTTATTATTTCTACAACTTTTTCAAACATAATTTAATTCCTCCTAATTTTTATTTAAACTTATATTTTTTACTATTTATTGCATTACCATTCCGCCATCTATATTTATAACCTGACCTGTTATATAACTTGACATATCACTTGCTAAAAATAAAACTGCATTAGCTACATCATCAGGTTCTCCAAATTTATTTTGTGGAATGTTTTTTAACATATTTTCTTTTAACTCTTCTTTTAACACGCTAGTCATATCTGTACTTATAAATCCAGGAGCTATAGCATTAACACTTATATTTCTTGATGCTAATTCTCTAGCACTTGACTTTGTAAGTCCTATAACACCTGCTTTAGATGCACAATAATTTGCTTGACCTGGGTTTCCTATTATTCCAACTACTGATGATATATTTATTATTTTTCCATATTTTTTCTTCATCATATGTTTAGTTGCTGCTTTTGTGCAGTTGAAAACGCCTTTTAAGTTTATATCTATAACTCTATCAAAATCTTCTTCCTTCATTCTCATTAAAAGTCCATCTTTTGTTATACCAGCATTATTTACTAATATATCAACTTTTCCAAACTCTTTAACTACAGCTTCAATCATATTATCAACTTCACTGCTTTTAGATACATCACATTTTACAATCATACTCTTTACACCGTATGATTCTATTTCTTCTTTAGTTTTTAAAGCATGTTCTTCATTTGCTGTATAGTTTATTACAACATTAGCTTTATGAGATGCTAATTTTTTAGCTATAGATTTACCTATACCTCTAGAACCTCCAGTTACAATCGCAACTTTATCTTGTAAGTTAATCATTATATCTCACCTCTTTTATAAGCTTCAACAAAATCATTCATAGATTCCATATTGTCTATATTATAAATTTTAGTATCAACTTTTTTATTCTTAGAAATTTTATTTATGAATCCTTTTAGTACTTTTCCTGGTCCGATTTCTATAAATGTATCAAACCCTTCATCTATTAACTTTTCTATTGAATCTTCCCATAAAACAGATGAACTAACTTGACTAACTAAAAGATTTTTATAATTATCTGTATAGTAATCTGCCTTTACATTTGAAACTACAGAA
Source organism: Paraclostridium ghonii (assembly GCF_023653455.1). Taxonomy (GTDB): domain Bacteria; phylum Bacillota; class Clostridia; order Peptostreptococcales; family Peptostreptococcaceae; genus Paraclostridium; species Paraclostridium ghonii. The sequence continues at coordinate 8,184 of NZ_JAKEDR010000012.1, read as the reverse complement.
ACCTTACACTCTCTTATTTTGATATCTTCTAGTTCTTTTTTTAGTTTTAATCCAGCAGGCTCTAACATAGATGAATGAAAAGGCGCACTTACATTTAATAAAACAGCTCTTTTAGCTCCATTTTCTTTTAATAAACTTATACTGTCTTTTACAGCTCCTACCTCACCTGATATTACAATTTGACCTGGAGAGTTGTAGTTTGCTACCTCTATTATCCCACTATCAACTTTTTCTATTACTTCATTTACTTTTTCTCTATCTAATCCTAGTATAGCTGCCATAGTTCCTTTTCCTAAAGGCACACTTTCTTGCATGTATTTACCTCTTTTTTTTACAACAGATACTGCATCCTTAAAATCTATAGCATCTGCTGCTACTAAAGCACTATACTCACCTAACGACAGTCCTAGGCATGCATCGTATTTTAAATCTATTTTCTCTTTTAAACTTTCAAATAAAGCTATACTATGAGTAACTATAGCTGGCTGAGTATTTTCTGTTTTTGATAGTTCTTCCTCACTACCTTCAAACATTATTTTCTTTAAGTCTATTCCTACAGATCTTTGTGCTTCATCAATAATTTTTCTAGATATGTCATCATTATTATATATATCATTTGCCATACCTACATATTGAGCTCCTTGACCAGGAAATACTAATGCAACCTTACCCATACTATACCTCCATGGTTTTATTTATATTAGATATTATAGATTTAGCTTCTTCCATTATATCTTCTATTATTTGCTTACAAGGTTTTACATCACTTATATATGATGCTATCTGACCTGCCATAAATGAACCATTATCTATATCACCATCTACAACTGCCATTCTTAATGACCCTATACCTTTTTTATCTATATCTAAAGGATTAGCTCCTTCTTTTTCCATATTTATTATGTCTTTTGCCAATTTATTTTTTAATGTTCTAACTGGATGACCAGTACTTCTTCCTGTTACAATAGCATCTCTATCTCTTGATTTTAAAATAATATTTTTATAATTTTCATGAGCTATACATTCGTCACTACAAATAAATCTTGTTCCTATTTGTACTCCACTAGCACCTAAACATAATGCTGCTGCCATTCCTTTACCATCAGCAATTCCACCTGCTGCAATTACAGGAATGTTTACATTTTGTGCAACTTGAGGCGTTAACACCATTGTTGTTAACTCTCCTATATGTCCTCCTGCTTCTGTTCCTTCAACTATTACCGCATCTGCTCCATGTTTTTCCATTCTCTTTGCTAATGCTATAGTTGGAACTACAGGTATAACTTTTGTATTTACTTCTTTTAGTCTTCCAATATATTTTGCTGGGTTCCCAGCTCCTGTTGTTATTACTTCTACTCTTTCTTCTACTATTAAATCCATTATGTCATCTACAAATGGAGATAGTAGCATAACATTAACACCAAATGGTTTATCTGTTAATTCTCTACATTTTTTTATTTGCTCTTTTATTACTTCTTTAGGTGCATTTCCTGCTGCAATTATTCCTAATCCTCCAGCATTTGATACACCCGCTGCTAATTCCGCTGTTGCTACCCAAGCCATTCCACCTTGGATTATAGGGTATTTTATATTTAATAATTCACATAAGTTCTTCATAATTTCCTCCTTATATACTCCATCTAACTAAAGAAGCTCCCCAAGTTAGTCCGCCCCCAAATCCTACTAGCACTATATTATCACCTTTTTTAATTTTTCCTTCTCTATAGGCTTCATCTAATGCTACAGGAATCGATGCTGCTGACATGTTTCCATATCTATCTAAGTTTACATAGACTTTATCCATACTTAAGTTCAGTCTCTTTGCTGAAGCTTCTATTATTCTTATATTAGCTTGGTGCGGTATAAGGTAGTCTACATCTTGTATATCTAAATTAGCACTTTCTATACACTTAACTGATGCATCTTGCATTATTCTAACAGCAAATTTAAATACATCATTTCCTGCCATCTTTATGTAATGCAATCTATCGTTTACAGTCTCTTCACTAGCTGGTAATTTAGAACCTCCAGCTGGTACTTTAAGATAATCTTTACCATTACCATCAGAACCTAAATTCGTAGATAATACGCCGCCTTCTTCAACTGGTCCCATAACTACCGCTCCAGCTCCATCTCCAAATAATATAGCTGTAGATCTATCTTCATAGTCTAATATTGTAGATAAAGCTTCTGCTCCTATAACTAGTACATTTTTATATGTATTAGTTTCTATAAATTGTTTTGCTATTGTTATACCATATATAAATCCTGAACATGCAGCTTCAAGATCAAACCCCGCAGCTTTTGTTGCATTTATGTTTGCTTGAACTAAACATGCTGTAGATGGAAATACCATATCTGGTGTAATTGTAGCTACTATAATTAAATCTATATCTTCTGGAGTTAAGTTTGCATTTTCTATTGCTTTTATAGCTGCTTTAGTTGCAAGATCTGATGTTGCTTCCTTTTCATCTACTACTCTTCTTTCACTTATTCCTGTTCTAGTTCTTATCCATTCATCTGATGTATCCATTATCTTTTCAAGATCGAAATTGGTCATTACATTCTTAGGAACATAACTTCCAACCCCTAATATACCAGCCTTTGTATTCATAAATTAACCTCCAAGTGGTACTTTTCTATTCTTCTTCGCTATTATTTTCCATAGTCTTTATGAATTCTTTAATATCTTCGACTACATTTCCTTTAGCAAATTTAATTCCTTGATTTATAGCATTTTTTATGGCTTTTGCATCAGAACTTCCGTGAGCTTTTATAACGCCTCCATTAACACCTAAAAGAGGTGCTCCTCCATATTCTGAATAATCCATCATAGTCTTTAATTTTCTTAAATCATCTTTTAAAAGCATTGCACCCAATTTTCCTTTTGTGCTCGCTAAGAAAGACTCCTTTAAAAGTCCTAAGATTGACATTGCAATACCTTCTGCTGATTTTAATAAAATATTTCCTGTAAATCCATCACATACAACTATATCTGTATATGAATTTATTAACTCTCTAGCTTCTATATTTCCAATAAAGTTTAAATTTAATTTTTTAAGTTCTTCATATGACTTTTTAGCTAAATCGTTCCCTTTACCTTCTTCTGCTCCAACATTGGCAAGTGCAACTCTAGGATTTTCAATACCTAATACTTTGTTTGCATAAATATTACTCATACCTGCAAATTCAACCAAGTTAATCGGTTTGCAATCCGCATTAGCGCCTCCATCTGCAATAAGTGTCATTTTACCCTTTACATTTGGTATAGCTGGACATAAGCATGGTCTATCAATTCCTTTTATTCTGCCTACTACAAATAGACCTCCTGCCAATAATGCACCTGTATTTCCTGCAGATACTATAGCGTCTGCTTTATTTTCTTTTACCATTTTTAAAGCTACGACCATTGATGAATCTTTTTTAGATCTTATTGCTTTAACTGGTTTATCTTCATTTTCTATAACTTCAGTAGTATGAACTATTTCTAATTTACTTTTATCAAATTCATATTTTAAAAATTCATTTTCTAGTATTTCTTTATCTCCAGTAATTATTATATCTACGCCATATTCATTTATAGCGTTAACTACACCTTCTACATTAGACTTTGGAGCGTTATCTCCGCCCATTCCATCAATTACAATTTTCATATTTTTTCCCTCCTAAACTAACTCTTCAAATATAAATTTTCCTCTAAAGATTTGCTCTTGTGATTTATTGTTAACAACAACTTTTACATAGTGTTTTTTATCAACATTTTTGTAAATTTCAGCTTTGGCTATAAGCCTATCCTTTTGTTGTATATGCTTAAGCGTCTTTATATTAGCAAATCTCATTATTACCTTTGGCGCATCTAAAATAGCCATAGCTAATGAATTAGCTAATGAAAATATATATTCATCCTTAAGAGTTCCAGTTTTGGAGTAGATCATATCCTCGGTAATATCTAACATAGATATGCCTAATTGACCTACAGATAAGTCAATTATCTCTCCTGTTATCTCTTTTATACCTAAAGTTTTAACTTTAGATGTTTCAGTTTCAGCTATTTGTTTAACTCTCTCCCTAAGTTCTGGGATATTTAACGTAAGCCTATCAAGCCTTATAGTCTGTATACTTACGTCAAAGACGTTTGCTAATTCTTCATCTGTATAAAAAGGATCATCTTTTAGCATTCCAACAAGATCTTCTTGTCGTTGTGCTTTGCTCTTCTTTTTCATATTACCTCCAAGTTTTATAGTTGGAATTAGTACCAACTACTAATAGTAGTATATAATATTAATTATAAATAATCAACCTCTTATTCATTATTTATTTATAATTTTTACGTACACTTAAATATTATCACACCTTTTTGCCATAATTAAGCAAAAAAAAACATGTAGAGTACTCTACATGTTTTTTAGAAGTATTACTTAGAAACAACTTCTTTACCTTTATAATATCCACAATCTGGACATACTCTATGTGGTAACTTTGGCTCATGACATTGTGGGCAACTTACGAATCCAGTTGCTACCATCTTTGAGTTAGCTGCTCTTCTCATTTTTGTATTTGATTTAGATGTTTTACGCTTTGGTACTGCCATTTACGCCACCTCCTTAGTCATTTTTAAACATTTCTTTTAATTTAGCAAAACGGGGATCTATTATCTCCTCGTCGTTCGCAGTTTCATCACAAGAACAAACTCCATCATTTAAGTTTGCCCCGCAAGTTGGACAAAGACCTTTGCAATTTTCATCACAAATAACTCTTTGAGGTAGATTAAAATCTAATGTTTGTTCTATTAAATCTATGAAATCAACTTCATCATTTTTATAAGTATAAACATCAAACTCTTCTACTTCATTTTCATCCACTTCTTTTTTTACTAAAAATCCTTGAATAGGATAACTTAATTTTACTTCTACTTCACTTAAACATCTCGCGCAATTATCAATTATGTTAAATTCAACATTGCATTCTAAAAATAACCCCTTATTGGTTTTACTTATCTTTCCGTTTAAATTAAGCGGCGAAGTTAATTTATAAGTATTATCACAATAATTAATACTATCAATTTTTTCGCAAAAATTCAAGTGTAAATTATCAGTTTCTTTTCTTATAATCTTATCTAAACTAATCTTCATTAAGTTCACCTCAATTTATTGCCAAATTTATTATACAAATATAAGCTATGTTTGTCAAGTATTTTTACTTGATAGTTAGTTTCTTTCTTGGCAAAAATTAAGGTAGGTTTTAACCTACCTTAATTTTATTATATCCAGCTACAATTATTTTACTAATGCAACAGTATCTCTTGCTATCATTAACTCTTCGTTAGTTGGTACTAATAATATCTTAACTTTTGAATCTTGTGTAGATATTACTCTTTCTTTTCCTCTAACTTTGTTAGCTTCTTTGTCTAAATTCATTCCTAAGAAGTCCATGTTAGAAGAAATTTCTTCTCTTATTTCTATACCATTTTCACCAACACCAGCAGTAAATACTACAGCATCTACACCATTCATTTCTGCAGCGTAAGATCCTATGTATTTTTTAACTTTTTGAACATAAGCATCTAATGCAACTTGAGCTTTTTCATCTCCTTTTGCAGCAGCTCCTTCTATATCTCTGAAGTCACTTGATATGCCAGTCATTCCGTATACCCCTGACTTTTTGTTCATTAAGTCAGATAATCCTTTAGCATCTAATCCTTCTTTTTCCATTAAGAATGGTAATATAGCAGCATCTATATCTCCACATCTAGTTCCCATTATTAAACCTTCTAGTGGAGTGAATCCCATTGAAGTATCTACACATTTACCACCGTCAACAGCAGCTACAGAAGCTCCATTTCCTAAGTGACAAGTTATTATTTTTACGTCTTCTATGTTCTTTCCTAACATATCCGCAGCTCTTTGAGCTACATACATGTGAGAAGTTCCGTGGAATCCGTATCTTCTTACTCCGTACTTAGTGTATAATTCATGAGGTAATCCATATAAGTATGACTTCTTAGGCATAGTTTGATGGAATGCAGTATCAAATACCCCAACCATTGGTACTCCTGGAAGTATAGCTTCACAAGCTTCTATTCCCATTATATTAGCTGGATTGTGAAGTGGTGCTAATTCAACACACTCTTGTAATGCTTTCATAACCTCATCATCTATCTTAACTGAACTAGCGAATTTTTCTCCACCGTGTACAACTCTGTGTCCTACAGCTTCAACTTCACTTATATCCTTAACTCCACCGAATTTAGGATCAACTACACCTTCTAATACTAATTTTATAGCATCTTGGTGATTTTTCATTGGTTGCTCTACTACAAGCTTCCCGTCTACTCCATCTTTCTCTTGCTTTAATATAGAACCTTCGATTCCTATTCTTTCAACTAATCCTATACATAAAACTTCTTCATTTGACATATCTATTAATTGATACTTTAATGAAGAACTACCACAGTTTAATACTAATACTTTCATTAGTATACCTCCTTAAATCTTTAGCAATAATATGTAATAATTTTTTACTTAACAATTTCAAAAATTGATATAATTACTTGTATACATTAAACAAATTTATCAATATTACTATATCATTTTTTTTCATAAAAGTACATACTTTATGATATTTTTTAAGTTATTTATATTCTACTTAAGAATTATTGTTCTCATTTTTGTTTAATATTATAATTAAGATATAACTTTTTTATAAAAAATTCGCTTCGCTTGAGCGACTACGTCGGCGAACCACTTCATATCGCCAACGACTTTGTCCGTTGCTCAAAATATATAGTACATTAATATAACTAAGTTTCATAGATTATAAACTTTTTTAGTAAGTGTAATTTTCTTAAGCGTAAAAAACAAGCAATAGTATAATTCTATATATTAACGATAAATCCTTTGTTTTTTTGTATATATTTAGTATAAAAGGAGGTTTTTATGAAAATTTTAGGACTTATAGTTGAATACAACCCCTTTCATAATGGGCACTTGTATCACTTGAAGAAATCTATAGAAAAAACAAATGCTACTCACAGTATCGCTGTAATGAGTGGTAATTTTTTACAAAGAGGAGAACCTGCGTTATTCGATAAATATAAAAGAGCTGAGATAGCTGTTTCAAATGGTGTCGATTTAGTTGTAGAGCTCCCTACTCTTTTTGCATGTCAAAGTGCAGAACTTTTTGCTAATGGTGCTATAACTTTATTAAATTCTTTAAATTGTGTGGACTCTATATGTTTTGGAAGCGAGGAAGGTGATATAGACATACTAAGCGAAATATCTAAAGCCTTAGTTTGTGAACCCAAAGAATTCAAATTTCTTTTAAAGCAGTATCTAGACGATGGACTTTTGTTTGCCACAGCTAGAAGTAAAGCTTTATGCGATTATCTAATTTTAAACAATATATTTGATAACCTAGACAAAGAAAAACTAGACTCAATATTAAGTTCATCTAACAATATTTTAGGAGTTGAATATATAAAAAGTTTATTAAAACTTAAAAGCAATATAAAACCTTTTACAATAACTAGAGTACAAGCTTCTTATAATTGTGAGGACATAAATAGTGAAATTTGTTCTGCTACTGCAATTAGAAAGTCGCTTAAAGATTACAATAGCATCGATAATATATCTTCAGTTGTTCCTACTAAGACTTTCAATATACTATCTGATGCCATAAATACAAACTTCAATCCTATGTTTGATGAAGTTTACTTTGAAACTATACGAGAATTAGTTATAAGAGATTTAGATATCTTAAATAATTATTTCGATGTTAATGAAGGTATAGAAAATAAAATATATAAATCAATTTTTACATGTAACAATTTATATGAACTTGAGCAAATGGTTAAATCTAAAAGATATACATTGACTAAAATAAAAAGAATTTTAAACAATATATTACTTGGAATAACCAAAGATGATATGCAAATGGTAAAAGATTTAAATAAAATGCCTTATGTAAGAGTTTTAGCATTTAATCATAAAGGAAGAGAAATAATAAAACAAATTAAATTAAATTCAGATATAAAAATTATAAATAAATTTTCAGATGTAAACTTTAACGATAATGAGATTTTTAAAACACTAATCAAGTATGATATAAAAGCTACAAATATTTATAATATACCTTATTATAAATATAACAAAAACTTGCTTAAAGGCCCTATGGATTATTATATAT
>NZ_JAKEDR010000119.1 GCF_023653455.1 Paraclostridium ghonii | reverse complement strand
GAAAAAATCTAAAGATTCATATATACCATTTTCACCGTGTATATTTTTAGGAACGTTATTTATAATGTTTTTACAGCAAAGTTATATATTTAATATATAAAATTTAAAATAATAAATTTTATAGCAAAAAAAGACATAAGGAGGAATGAAAATGTACGTAATAGTAGGGTTAGGAAATCCAGGAAAGCAATATGAGAAAACAAGACATAACGTTGGATTTGATGTTATAGATATTTTAGCAAAGGAATATGGCATAAGTGTATCGAAAATAAAACATAGGGCTCTTATAGGTGAAGGCAGAGTAGGAAATGAGAAAGTTCTATTAGTAAAGCCTCAAACTTATATGAATCTGAGTGGAGAAACTTTAATTGACATATATAATTACTATAAGGTAGATTTTAAAGATATAGTTGTGATATATGATGATATAGACTTAGAAGTTGGAAAAATAAGAATAAGGAAAAAAGGTAGTGGAGGAACTCACAATGGAATGAGATCTATATTAAAGTGCTTAGGAACTAATGAATTTCCAAGAATTAGAGTTGGAGTATCAAAACCAAGACCAGGACAAGACTTAGCAGATTTTGTACTATCTAGGTTTAGAAAAGAAGAATCGCAAGATATTGAAGATGGATTAGAAAAAGCAGCTAAATCTATAGATTGCATGATTAGAGAAAATATAGATTTAGCAATGAACAAATATAATGGTTAATTTATAAGGGGGATTTGGAATATGCCTGATATTTTTATATCTCCTTTGCAAAATTCTAAAGAATATAAAGACATAATAAATAATATAGAGAGCAATAAAAGAGGACTACTTATAAATGGATTATTACAACCTCAAAAATCTAATATAGCATACTCTATATTTAGTGACTTAAAAAGGCAGATTTTATATATTGCTAATACTGATTTGGAAGCTAAAAAAGTATATGAAGACCTATGTTTTTATATGAAAGATAAAGTGGAGTATTTAAGCTCACAAGATATATACTTTTATCATTTAGATGCAAAGGATAGGAATGAAGAAGCAAAAAAATTAAAAGTACTATTAAAAATGATAAACAGAGAAAATATGATTACTGTTACATCTGCAGAGGCTATACTGAGAAAGTATATACCAAAAGACATTTTAAAGAAAAATATTTTTACCTATAAAATAGGTGATGTTATAGATATAGACGAACTGTCAAAAAAACTTGTTTCTTTAGGATATGAAAGAGTATCTAAAATAGAAGGGTTTGGACAGTTTAGTGTAAGAGGTGGGATAATAGATATATTCTCTTTAGAATATGATATACCTATTCGTATAGAACTGTTTGATGATGAAATTGAATCTATAAGAACATTTGATGTTTTTACACAAAAATCTATAAAAAAAATAAAAAAATGCACTATAACTCCATCGAGAGAATTTATATACCCAGATAATATAGATGAAACTGTTGAGAGGATAAAAAAAGATACTAATAAATCTACAGATAGTGATGTATATAAAAGTATAGATAATATAGCTAATAAGAATTACTTTGAAGGTGTAGAAAATTATATAGAATACATGTATGAAGAAGAAAATAAAAGTATATTTACTTATTTAAAAGAAGATGCAATTGTATTTGTAAATGATTTATCTAGATTAAAAGAAAGATGCGAAAATTATATAACTGAATTTAAAGAAAACTATAAGCTTAATTTAGAAAGAGGATTAGCTCTAAGGGAACAAGGTAAATTACTTTACCATTATTCAGATTTAGAATACTTAATAGAAGATAAAAAATTAATTTTAAACATGTTACTAACTAAAGATGTAAAAGATTTTTCAATAGGAAGTATAGTTAACTTTGAAAGTAGAGAAATTCCTATGTTTAATGGGAAAATAGATATACTAGCAGAAGAATTAAATAAATTAAAATATAACGGGCATAAAATTGTTTTAGCTACTAATACATATGATAGAGCTAAAAAATTAAATAAAGAACTTTTAAATTTAGGAACAGAAAGTGTTTTATCAAGAAAAAGAGATATAGAAGTTCATTCATCGCAAATTGTTATAGTTGTAGGAAATATAACGTCGGGATTTCAATATAAATCTATAAAATTTGATGTTATAACAGACAAAGAAATGATAGGCTCAAACAAAAGAGCAAAAACATCAAAGACTAAAAAAGTTAATAAAGGACAAAAGATAGAAACATTCTTAGATTTAAATATAGGCGATTATGTTGTACATGAAAATAGTGGAGTTGGTAGATATGTAGGTATAGATCAACTAAGTGTTAATGGTGTAAAAAAAGACTACATGAGGGTTGTATATCAAGGTGGAGATAATTTATATGTACCTATAGACCAAATGGATAAGATACAGAAGTTTATAGGATCAAATACTGAAAAAATTAAACTAAATAAGCTTGGTAGCAGTGAATGGTCAAAAGCTAAGGCTAAAGTAAAAAAAGAAATAGAAGATATGACAAAAGACCTAGTGGAGCTATATGCAAAGAGAGAAAAAATAAAAGGATACAAGTTTAGCAAAGATACTTTGTGGCAAAGTGAATTTGAGACCTTATTTCCATACCAAGAAACAGATGATCAAATAAAATCAATAGAAGAAACTAAAAAAGATATGGAATCTAAGAAAGTAATGGACAGGCTTATATGTGGAGATGTTGGATATGGGAAGACAGAAGTAGCTATAAGGGCTATATTTAAAGCTTGTATGGATCAAAAACAAGTTGCAGTATTAGTTCCCACAACTATACTTGCTCAACAACATTACAATACATTCAGAGCTAGATTTGAGAACTATCCTATAAGGGTAGAAGTGTTAAGTAGATTTAAAACTCCAAAGGAACAAAAACAGATAATTGAGGATGCTAGAAAAGGACTAGTTGATGTAATAATAGGAACTCATAGAATAATCTCTAAAGATATAGAACTTCCTAATTTGGGATTAGTAGTAATAGATGAAGAACAAAGATTTGGAGTAAAACATAAAGAATCCTTAAAAAAAATAAAATCAACAGTAGATGTTTTAACATTATCAGCAACGCCTATACCAAGAACTTTACATATGTCTTTAAGTGGAATAAGGGATATGAGTGTTATAGAAGAACCTCCTCAAGAAAGATATCCAGTTATTACCTATGTTGTAGAAGGAAAAGAGAGTATAATACAAGATGAGATAGAAAGAGAAATTGCAAGAGATGGGCAAGTATTCTTTGTATATAATAGAGTTGAGAGAATTGATGAAATGGCTAGTATGATACAAAGGTTAGTTCCAGATGCTAAAATAGCTGTTGCTCATGGACGAATGACTGGCAAAGAATTAGAAAATATAATAATAGGATTTTTAAATAAAGAATATAATGTTCTTGTGTGTACAACTATAATAGAAACTGGAATGGATATATCTAATGCTAACACAATGATAGTTTATGATGCTGATAAAATGGGACTAGCTCAGTTATATCAGTTAAGGGGTAGGGTTGGAAGAAGTAACAGACAAGGATATGCTTATTTTATGTATGAAAAAGACAAGGTATTAAGTGAGATAGCGGAGAAAAGATTGAAAGCTATTAAAGAGTTTACTGAATTTGGATCAGGATTTAAAATAGCCATGAGAGATTTGGAAATTAGAGGTGCAGGAAATATACTAGGACCTCAACAACATGGACATATGGCTGTAATTGGGTATGATTTATATGTTAAAATGTTAAATGATGCAATAAGAAAAGTAAAAGGCGAAATAGTAGAAGAAATAGATGTGGAAATAGACTTACCTGTAAATGCATATATACCTGATAGTTATATAGAAGATGAAATTATAAAAATTGAAATGTACAAAAAGATTGCTTCTGTAGAAAATGAAGAAGATTTAAATGATGTAAAAGAAGAACTAGAAGATAGATTTTCTGATATTCCAAAATCTGTTAGCACCCTTATGTCTATTGCATATATGAAAACATTATGTAAAAAGTTAGGTATAGAAAAAGTTAAAATGATAAAAGATGAAATCATTCTTTTACCTCAAACTAGGTATAAGACTAAGGGAAAAAATGGATATAAGATAATATTAGAATTACAAAATATACTTGAACAAATGTGTGATAATAAAAAATAAAAAATTGGAGAGGGTGTTAAAATTGAAAAAAATAATATCATTAATTATGGTAGTACTTTTAGGGGTAGCTATGACTGCATGTAAAAGTGAGAAACCTGTAGCAGTTGTAAATGGAGTGGAAATATCTACTTCTGACTACAAAAAGACAGTATTAACTTACAAAGAGTCTATATCTAAGATGTATGGGAAAGACTTATGGGATAAAGACATAAAAGAGGGTGTAAAATATAAAGATGAAATGAAAAAGGCTATTTTACAACAAATGGTACAAGAACAGGTTATATATCAACAAGCTAAAAAGGATAAATTAGATGCTAAACAAGAAGAAGTTGATAAGCAGTTTAAGCAATTAAAAGAAACTATAAAGCAAGATAAAGAGTATGAAAAATTCTTAAAAGATAATGGAATAGACGATGAATTTTTAAAAGCTCAATTAGAAAAAGATATAACTATACAAAACTTTAAAAATAATTTTGATAAAAATACAAAAATATCTGAAGATGATATGAAAAAGTATTACGAAGAAAATAAAAAAAGTTACGTAGATAATGAAGTTAAAGCTTCTCATATATTAATATCAACAGTTGATCAAAAAACTAATAAACCTATTTCAGAAGAAAAACAAAAGGAGGCTAAGAAAAAAGCTGATGAACTTTGTGAAAAAGCTAAATCAGGAGAAGATTTTGCTAAGTTAGCTAAAGATAACTCAGAAGATAAAGGTTCTGCAACTAATGGTGGAGATTTAGGATTCTTCTCAAAAGGTCAAATGGTACCAGAGTTTGAAAAAACAGCATTTGCAATGGAAAAAGGTGATGTTTCTGATGTTGTAAAAACTCAATATGGATATCATATAATAAAAGTAACTGATAAAAAGTATAAAGAATATAAATTTGATGAGGTTAAAGATAATATAAAACAAAACTTATTATATCAAAAATATACTGAAAAAGTTAAAGGTTTAACAGAAAAAGCAGATGTTAAAACTAATGAGAAAGAAGCTTTAAAAATTAACGTTTAAAAAAAACCTATACCATTATTATAATGGTATAGGTTTTTTTTGCATATTTTTCTTAACGTTGGTAAAAATAAGTTCAAAGTTACTAATGGAGGTATTAATCTGATATGAGAGCTACAGGAATAGTTAGAAGAATAGATGACCTAGGAAGAGTTGTTATACCAAAGGAAATAAGAAAAACTCTAAGAATTAGAGAAGGAGATCCTTTAGAGATCTTTACAGCTAAAGATGGAGAAGTAATATTAAAAAAATATTCTCCAATTGGAGAACTTAATGAATTTTCACAAGAATATGCAGAAACTTTGGGAGAAACTTTAGGTCATGGAGTTGTAGTAACAGATTTAGATTCAATAATAGCTGTATCTAAACTACCTAAAAAGGATTATAAAGAAAAAAGCATAAGTAGAGAATTAGAAGGACTTATAGAAAATAGAATCACTACCCACGTTAAAGATAATAAGTTAGTTGCATTATACAAAGATGATTCTATGGACTATAAAATGCAAATTATAATGCCTATAGTTAGTTCATCTGGAGATTGCATAGGATCTATATGCTTAGTATCTAAAGATGAATCAGGATTAAATGATAGTGATGAAAAACTATTAAAGGTAGCAGCTAATTTTTTAGGAAAACAAGTTCAATAAACTTTTTAAAAGACCCTATAATTTAGGGTCTTTTAAAGTTTATATGGGAATATGTTGAATCTAATATAGCATATATGTTATATTAGAGTTTGTTATACAACTTAATATGGAGGGGATTTATGAGTAATAATAAGGGGAAAGATTCATTCTTAAAAGGCGCATTAATACTTGGATTAGCAGGTATTATAGTTAAAATAATAGGTGGTTTTTTTAGAATACCTGTAGGAAATTTAATTGGGGCAGAAGGTATGGGATATTATCAAGCTGCATATCCTGTATATACTTTTTTTTTAATTTTGGCAACTGCAGGGTTTCCAACTGCACTAGCTAAATTGGTTTCAGAAAAAATAGCTATAGGTAACTATAAAGGGGCACATAAGGTATTTAAAGTATCCCATTGTGTACTGACAATAACAGGATTTTTATCATTTTGTGTATTTTTCTTTGGAGCTGATTTTATTGTAAATTACATAATGAAAAATCCGGGAGCTAAATATGCTATGGTTGCTATTTCACCAGCTCTTTTATTTGTTCCAGCGATGTCATCTTATAGAGGGTATTTTCAAGGAAGAAGAGAAATGACTCACATAGCAATTTCTCAAATAATCGAACAACTTTTTAGAGTTTTATTAGGAATAACTCTTGCTTATCTTTTTATGACTAGTTTTGGGCCAAACCCTGGTCCAGAACAAGGAGCTGCAGGGGCTATAATGGGTGCTACTATAGGGGCTATAGCATCTATTATATATCTAATAATAGCTTATTTATTTAAATTAAAAACTATAAAAAGAGAAATAAAATCAAGTAAAAAATTTAGAGAAGAAAGCGTATCTAGGATACTAAAGAAATTATTAGTAGTAGCTATACCTATAACTATAGGAGCAGCTGTTATGCCACTGGTAAATATGGTGGATACTGTAATTGTTATAAGAAGGTTAGTAGAGGCTGGTTTTAGCCAAACTGATGCAAATGTAATGTTTGGTCAATTAACAGGAATGGCTATGGCTATAATCAACTTACCAGCAGTTATAACCGTTGCTATGAGTATGAGCTTAGTTCCTACCATATCACAAGCTTATGCTGTTGGAAATAGAGCTAAAGCTATAAAAGAAACTAAAACTGCTATAAAGGTAACATTAATGATTGTTTTACCAGCAGCTTTTGGTATGGCATCTTTAGCACATCCTATAATGAAACTTTTATTTCCAGCACAACCAGATTCAGTTGGTACTATATTACTAGTTTTAACACCTTGTGTAGTATTTTTAGGGCTTATACAGAGTTTAAATGGTATACTCCAAGGTATGGGAAAACCTATGGTTCCAGTCTTTTGTTTGGTTATAGGTATGGCATGTAAAATAGTAATTAGTTACACATTAACAGCAATACCAGAGATAAATGTTATAGGTTCAGCTTTAGGAACTGTAACGGCTTATTTTGTAGCTGCTATGCTTGAATTAAATTACATAAAAAAAGCAATGAGAATGAGATTGTCAGTTAAAACATTTTTTATAAAGCCATTAATAATTGTACTTATTATGTTTGTAAGCGTAAAATTAAGTTATGGTATTATGATAGGAATGTTAGGAAATACTTTATCGACTTTAATATCAATGGCTATTGGAGGTATAGTTTATGTAATTGCAACTATTGGATTAGGTGGTATAAAAAAAGATGAATTATTAAATATGCCTAAGGGAGATAAAGTTTATAAAGTTCTTAGAAAATTAAAACTTATGAAATAATGTATATATATGTGTAAATAAAGGAAATACTTATATTAAGTAATTTCCTTTATTTTTACAGGAGAAGGAGACTTTTATATGGGAAAAATAACTATAGTAGGTCTTGGACCTGGAGAATATTCTTTAATAAGTCAAGGGGCTTTAGAAGCTTTAAAAAATAGTTCTAAAGTTTTTCTTAGAACAGAAAAACACCCTATAATTGATAAATTAAAAAATAAAATAAAATATACATCTTTAGATTATTTTTACAATCAAGATGAAGACTTTGATGATGTTTACAATAACATATCTAATTTTGTAATAGATGAATCGTATAATGGAGATCTCGTATATGCTGTCCCTGGACATCCTAGGGTTGCAGAAAAGACTGTAGGGGTAATTAGTAGGATTGCGCATGAAAAAGGCGTAGAAGTGGAAATAATAGCTTCTATGAGCTTTGTAGATGCCATGTTTAACTATTTGGAAGTAGATCCATCAGAAGGATTTAAATTATTAGATGCATTTGAGATTGAAAATAGTTATATAGACACAGAGACTAGTATGATAATTACTCAAATTTATGATAGATTTATAGCCTCAAACGTAAAGTTAAATCTAATGGAATTTTATGATGATGAACAAGAAATATGTATAGTAAAAGCTGCAGGTGTTAAAGATTTAGAAAGTAAAAAGTATGTTAAACTGTATGAACTTGATAGAAATTATAATGAATTTGATTATTTAACAAGTTTATATATTCCAAAATCCGATAAAACTATGTATAACACAGTAAAAGATCTAGAAAATATAGTTAAGCAGCTTAGAGGAGAAAATGGCTGTGATTGGGATAAAAAACAAACACATAAATCTCTTAAAGCTCATATAATTGAAGAAGCATATGAACTTGGACAAGCTATAGATAACGATGATATAGATGAAATGATAGAAGAGCTAGGAGATATTTTGCTTCATGTTATTTTCCATTCTCAAATAGGAAAGGAAGAAGGATATTTTGATTTAAAAGAAATTACTAGAAGTATTTGTGATAAATTAATATTCAGACATCCTCATGTATTTAAAAATGAAGAAGTAGATATGAATACATATGACAAAAAATGGGAAGATTTAAAAAAGAAGGAAAAAGGTGAAACTACAGTAACTGAAGGTCTAAAAAGAATTCCAAATAGTTTACCAGCTCTAACAAAAGCTAAAAAAGTGCAATATAAGGCATCATTGGTAGGGTTTGACTGGGACAATATTGAAGACGTATTAAAAAAAATTGTAGAAGAATATAAAGAATTACTTGACGAACACAAACAAGGAAATATAAAATACATAAAGGAAGAGCTAGGAGATTTACTATTCTCTATAGTTAATCTTGCTAGATTTTTAGATATAAATCCAGAAGAAGCATTAAATTTGACTACTGAAAAATTTATTAAAAGATTTGAATTTATAGAAAATAGAGCTATAAGTTTAAATAAAAGATTAGAGGATATGTCACTAGAGGAAATGGATGATTTATGGAATGAATCTAAAAAAAATTAGAAAGTAGAAGGTATTTTGTTAAAAATCTAGAATTTTAACTAATATTGAGTATAAAATTCTATAATATAAACTTTTAGGAGGTAAGTAACGTGAATAAAGCTGAATTAGTAGCAAAAATGGCAGAAAAGAGTGAATTAACAAAGAAGGAAGCAGAAGCAGCATTAAATGCTTTCATGAAATCAGTAGAAGAGGCATTAGTATCAGGAGAAAAAGTTCAATTAGTAGGATTTGGAACTTTTGAAACTAGAGAAAGAGCAGCAAGACAAGGAAGAAACCCAAGAAACCCAGAAGAAGTTATAGATATACCAGCTTCTAAGGCTCCAGTTTTCAAAGCTGGAAAGGGATTAAAAGACATAATAAATGGATAGTTTTATTTATATTTAAAAGTGTGGATATTCCACACTTTTTCTATATAAGGAGGTTTTAATAAATGAGGCTAGATAAATTCTTAAAAGTTTCAAGAATAATAAAAAGAAGAACAGTGGCCAAGGAAGCTTGTGACAAAGGTATCGTTACTATAAATGGAAAAGCTGCAAAGTCATCGTCGGAAGTTAATATAGGTGATATTCTTGAAATTACATTTGGTGAAAAATTAATGAAATTTGAGATAAAAGAAATAAAAGAGCATGTACTAAAAAATGATGCAAAAGAAATGTTTGAGATAATAGAATAAATTTAGAATACCCTTCGTATATTTATATTAGGTTAATATAAAGATTTAATATGGAGGGATATTATGGAACATAGTATAAGCTTAAATAATCGATCAAGTTTAACTATTTCTGGAGTAGAGCACATATACTCTTTCAATGATAAAAAAGTAGAAATAAGAACTATATCTGGAGATATGATTGTAGATGGAGAAAATTTAGACATGAGTAAGCTTAGTATAGACGAAAAAGTTATTACTGTAACAGGAACTATAAATGGAATAAATTACAGTAAATCTAAAGATCCTCAAGAAAATTTCCTTAAGAAACTATTTAAATAATGATACCCTTTATTCAAGACCTTGGAGCATTTTTTGCAACAATATATGCTGGAATATTTATAGGGGTTCTATTTGATCTATACAGAGCTGTTAAGCAAAACTTTAGTTTAATAAAAATTTTCTCGATTTTCTATGATGTTCTATTTTGGATAATTGTAACTTTACTTGTTTTTATAACAATAAATGTTATAGAATCCTTTGATTTAAGGTATTATCATTTTATTGCTTTATTTATAGGGTTTATTATTTACTACAACACTATTAGTAAATTCATACTAAAGGTATTAAACAAATGCATTGGATTTATTATTAATACTATAAGGCAAATTTTAGTATATAC
>NZ_JAKEDR010000118.1 GCF_023653455.1 Paraclostridium ghonii | reverse complement strand
GTTATTATTTTATTCATATGCTTAAATTATACTTTAAATAAAAAACTTAATTTAGACTAATAAGGTAAATTTTATATCGTTTAAAAAATCTTTAAAATCATAACCTAATCTTAATGAAATTAAGAAAGGGTGATTATATGAAAAAGTCTAAAAAATATGATGAATACAAAAATGAAGCTCAAAATTTTGAATCAATGGTAAATCATTCACAGAGAAATTTAGAGTTTCAATCACAGTTAGAGGAAAGTCAAACTGTTGATAAAAAAGTATCTTCAAAAAGACAGGGAGCATTAACTAAACAAATAAGTAATTAATTAGAAAGATAAATTTTCTCGAATTAAAAATTTAAAATAGTACAGAATAATAAAGAACAAAAATTAAGAAACAAGAAAGGGACTATTAAAATGAAAAATTCTATGAAAAATAATGCTCAATCAAACATGAAAAATAATGTGAATTCAATGCAAAACAATACGCAACCAAATATGCAAAGCGTTTCTGAAATGAATATGAAAAATAACGTTCAACCAAACATGCAAAACAATGCACAACCAAATATGCAAAGTGTTTCTGGAATGAATATGCAAAATAATGCTCAACCAAACATGCAAAACAATGCACAACCAAATATGCAAAACAATGCGCAACCAAACATGCAAAGTGTTTCTGAAATGAATATGCAAAATAATGTTCAACCAAATTCACAATTTTCATCAAGCGTTGGAACTAATGGTATGGAAGACAAAAAAGCATATGCAAAAAAACAAATGCAAAACAATAAATTAAATTAATATAAATTAAATTAATATAAACAAAAAATACGCACTTAATTTTTAAGTGTGTATTTTTTACGCTTAAGGAAATTACACTTACTAAAAAACTGTGGATAACCTATGAAACTTAGTTATACCAATTACTATGTTTTGAGCGTAAAAAAGAATTTTAAGCAAGGGACGAAGTCGTTTGAGTAACGGGACACGAGCTTGCCGAGTGGACGTTGACGACATGAAATTTGAGAGACATGAATGGAGCGAATTTTTTATTTTATAAAAAGAGATTTAAAGTATAATAATATTTATAGTACCAAATTACAATAATTAGATGAATTTAATTAAGTGCTATTAAAAAATAGTTCTTTTTGTTTTGAAATAAAAAATATATAGATTATTAAAATATATAAGAGTTGAATCAAAAAGGTAAAAAATATATAATAGAAATTATGACTTAAAGGAAATTAGGTGAGTAAATGGATTTTAAAATAGTAAATGAAGTATTACTACAAAATATAGATAAATATAGACTAAATAGATCTAGAGATTACTATAAGCAAGGATATATAGAAGAAAGTTATTTTTCTAAAGAAGAAGATAAGATAAGCTTTTATGGAACGATAGCTTCAAAATATCAAAGAGAGATTTATGATAGTTTTTTAATTATAGATATAAATGAAAAAAAAATTATAAGTAGCGGATGTACTTGCGAAGATTTTAATAAAAATACAAATTTAAATAATCATTTTATATGTAAACACATAGCTTGTATAACTTTAAGAGGAATTGATGATTTAAAGGCTAGTGTAGTAAACAATTTAAAGATAAAGACAATGGATATAAAAGATAAAACTACAGCTAAGGTAAATACTAGGTTTATAAATAAAGATTTGCTAAATTATTTTAAAGTAATTCCTAAAGAAAGAGTCAACTTAGAAGTAGACATAACGAGTTATTTAAATCAAACCCTAGAGGTTGAATTTAAAATAGGTAATGATAAGATGTATACATTAAAAGATTTTAAACAATTTGCAAATTCAAGAGTAGAAGGCAAATCAATTATGTATGGAAAAGATTTTATATATGATCCTAAAAGTAGTGACTTTGAAGATGATGAAGTATTAGCTAAGTTTATAGAAGATTATGGGCTAAGTTTAACTGATAATATAAATGCAAGAAAAAATAGATACATGATATTAAATTCTAGCTTAATTAAAAGATTAATGGAAAAATTAAGATACAAAGAATTTACATTTAATTATAATAGAAAAACTTACAATCCTCAAATATTAGATGAAGATATTCCTATAAATGTAGAGGTTAGAAAGTCAGGAGATAAAATAGTTATATCCAATAATGAAATATTACCTACACCTTTGTCTCATAAAGGAGATGTAGTTTTTTATAAAGGAAATATATATTTGCTTTCAAACATTAATGGAGTATATTATAAAAAAATATATGAAGTATTGAATAATCATAAATATATAGAATTTGAAGGAGATGAAATTAGTGAGTGTTTAACTAATTTAATACCAAAATTCAAAGAAATATCTAATAACATACTTATAGATGATAGTATAAAAAATAATATAACTAAAGATTTAACAGTTAAATATTACTTTGACCTAGATGAATCCAGAATAACATGTGATATTAAGATGCACTATGAAGGCGAAGAGGACGGGAAGTTTGTTATTAGAGATATTGAGAAAGAAGAGGAAGCTATCTATAGATTATATACATATTACTTTGAAAGAGATAAAGATAAATATGTATTTAAAGGAGATGACTCTCAATTATATGATTTTTTAGCTAAGGAAATTAATAGGCTAAAAAATATTGGAGAGGTTTATTACTCAGATAAATTCAAGGAAAAAAAGATTTACAATTCATCTAATATAAAGGTAGGTTTAGGAGAGGATATAAATCATTACCTTGAATTAAAGTTTAAAATAGAAGATTTAGATGAAAAAGAATATAAAGAAATTTTAAAATCTTTTAAAGCTAATAAGCGATTTTATAAGCTTAAAAATGGGAATTTTATAAACTTAGAAGAAGATGAAACAAAAGAAATATTTAAGCTTATGGAAAGTTTAGGATTTACTGGTAGCGTTAAAGACATGAATATACATGCAAGTAAAGCAATGTATATAAATGAACTATTTACAGAAAATAAGCTTCCATATATAGAAGGAATTGAAAATACAAAAAATACAATAGATAGATTTAATAATGTAAAAAATATAAAAAATGAAATCCCAAAAGATTTAAAGGCAAGCTTAAGAGATTATCAAGTAGATGGATTTAGCTGGTTTAAAAGACTAGAGTCCTGTGGATTTGGGGGCATATTAGCCGATGAAATGGGTCTTGGAAAAACTTTACAAACAATAACTTTCTTATTATCCAAACAAAAAAGTAAAAGTATGGTTATTACACCAACTTCACTTATACACAATTGGAAAAGTGAGTTTGAAAAATTTGCGCCAAGTTTAAATATAGGTATAGTTCATGGAAGTAAAAAAGAGAGAGAGAATACAATAAAAAATCTTGAAAATTTTGATGTTTTATTAACGACATATGGATCTTTAAGAAATGATTGTGATAAGTATGAAAACATAAGCTTTGACTGCTTAGTTATAGATGAAGCTCAAAATATTAAAAATCCAACATCTATAACAACAGATGCAGTTAAGAATATAAAAGCTAAATGTAAATTTGCACTTACAGGTACGCCTATAGAAAATAATTTATTGGAGCTTTGGTCTATATTTGACTTTATAATGCCAGGATATTTATATAATGTAAATAGGTTTAATGCTATTTTTATAAAAGATCAAAATAATATAATAAGACTTAAAAAACTTATAAAGCCTTTTATTTTAAGAAGAACTAAAAAACAAGTTATAGCTGAATTACCTGACAAAATAGAAACAAAATTTTTAGTTGAGTTAAGTAAAGAACAACGTAAAATCTACAAGACTTATGTTGATGAAATTCAAATAAAGCTACAAGATAAATATGAAAGTAATGATAAAATAACAGTTTTATCATATTTAACGAAACTAAGACAATTATGTTTAGATCCAAGCTTAATAGTTACAGATTATAAAGGAAAGAGCTCAAAGATAAATGCTTGTGTAGAGATACTAAAAGATAGCATATCAAGTGGAAATAAAGTTCTTATATTTTCGCAATTTACAAGTGTACTTAAAAATTTATCTAATATATTAGACAAAGAAAATATAGAATATAATTATTTAGATGGACAAACTAAGGCTAAAGATAGGATAAAGTTTGTTGATGAGTTTAATATAGACTACAATAAAAAAGTATTTTTAATATCATTAAAAGCAGGAGGAACTGGTTTGAATTTAACTTCTGCAAACACGGTTATTCACTTTGATCCATGGTGGAATATATCTGTTGAAAATCAGGCTAGTGATAGAGCACATAGGTTGGGACAAAAACAAGTTGTTGAAGTTATAAAGTTAATAGCAAAAGGAACTATAGAAGAAAAAATCATAAAGCTTCAAGAAGATAAACGTAAAATGATAGATGATATAATAGGAAATGAATTATCTGATGCAAATGTATTTAAAAATTTATCTAATGATGAAATATTAAATTTATTGACATAAATTAAGAAAGGTAAAATGACATGAGTAAAAAAATATTTAATGGAAAAAAATTAAAAAATGCTAGGATATATAGAGCTACAACAGTAGATATATTGGCAAAAGAGACTAAAATTAATAAAAAAGATATACTAGCTTTTGAAGGTGATAAGTATAAACCAACACTAGAAAATGAAATGAAGTTAGCTAATGCTTTAAGTTTTCCAAAAGACTATTTTAGCGAGAAAGATAAAGTAAATGTTATAGTTGAAAATACACATATTAGAACTGAATCAACATTACCTAGAGTAGAGGACATAGCATTAAAAGAAAAACTAGTTATGACTCACAGGATACTTAAATTTATTCAAGGATATATAAAGTTCCCAGAAATGAATTTACCAGATAACTTAAATAGAAATGATGATATAGAAACTTTAGCTGAAAATACAAGAAACTATTTTAATTTAGGTGATGGACCTATAGGAAATATGGTTAGTTTACTTGAGATAAACGGAATTTTTATATCAGCTACAAATATAGATAAAAAAGGAGCTTTAGCATTTAGTCAAAAGCAAAGCATAGATAAAGAATGTAGATATTTTATTTCACTTGGAAACGATAAAAAGTCAGCACCTATAAGAAACTATGATTTAGCTTATGAACTAGCTTATATAATAGCTACTGAATCGAATATTCAATCTAAAAAGTTTTCTAAAGATGAATTTGCTTGTGCATTTTTAATGCCTAAGGGTTCATTTTTATCTGATTTAGAAAAAGCACAAGAGTTAGAAGATTTTATAGAATTAAAGAAAAAATGGATAGTTCCTATATGGGCTATGATTCTTAGAGGGTACCAGTTAGGAAAAATAAGTTATAAAAAGTATATGTACTTAATGAATGAAATAGATAAAAATGGATGGAGTAAGAAAGAACCATTAGATAGCAATATAAAATCCACTCATCCAATCTTGTTAAAAAAGGCATTTGATATATTAATAGAAGAAAAAATTATGAATGAAGGTTTATTTATGAATAATTTAACTAATTATGGTCTTAGTATATATCCACAAGATGTAGAAGAGTTACTAGGGTTAAAAGAAGGAACTTTATCAAAACAATTAAATAAAAATAATAAAGATAATGTAAAAAAGATTAATTTTAAAAAATAGGAAAAAATGGGTGTGTAAGCACCCATTTTTTAATTATATGAACCATTGAAAATATTAATGATTATAATAGGAAGAATCGATTTCTAATTTAAGGAAAAATATCGTAAAATAAAACTATAATAAAAAACGATTAAAAATCATTAAAGAAGGAGTAGAATATGGAAAGTTATAAACAATTACTATTAGATGAAATACAGGAGTTTAGAGAAAAAGGACATAAGTTTTTGAATAAAGAAATATCAAAAGCAGATTTTAAGCATACATCTGGGGGAATGGGTGTTTATGCACAACGTGATGGACAACACTTTATGATAAGACTTAGAGTGGCTTCAGGGATATTAAATCTTGAACAATTAAAATTAGTTCAAGGTTTTGTCCATAAATATAATTTACAACAAATACATTTAACTACTCGACAAGCAATACAACTTCACACAATAACAATAGACGAAGTTTGCGATATAATGGAAGAAGGTATACATAAAGGCATATATACAAGAGGTAGTGGAGGTAACTTTCCAAGAAACGTTGCTATATCACCTTTATCAGGAGTAGATCCAGAAGACGTTTTTGATGTAACCCCTTATGCAACAAAAGTTAATGAACATTTTATGAGTAAAATAACTACTTATAAATTACCTAGAAAGTTAAAAGTAGCTTTTTCAAGTTCTCCTAAAGATGAATCTAAAGCTACAATAAATGATTTAGGATTTATGGCAGTTAAGAAAGATAAAAAAGAATACTTTAAAGTATATATAGCAGGTGGTATGGGTAAAAATCCTATGAAAGGTTGCGAATACGATGAATTAGTAGAGCCAAAAGATGTATTATATCATGTAGAAGCTATGACTAATTTATTTATAGAAAAAGGAAACTATGAAAATAAAAATAAAGCTCGTACAAGATACATACTTATGGAAATGGGTAAAGATGCTTTATTAGAATGTTATAAAAAGCATTTAAAAGAAGTAAAGGAAAAACACAATTTAGATATAAGTGTAGTTCAAAAAGTATATGATAAAAAAGGAATAAAAATAGATATAACAGATGATCGTTTAGTTGAGCAAAGGCAAGAGGGATTATATTCTGTTTATGTTCACCCTGTAAATGGACAACTAAAATCATCTGATTTAGATAAGATAATAGATACTGTAAATAATATGGAGGATATTGAGATAAGATTAGCCATGAGTGAAGGTCTGTATATAAGAAACTTAAATGGTGAAGAAGCTAAATTAGTTTTAGATATAACTAAAGATATAACAGGTAAATATAAAATACAGCAAAGTACAGCTTGTATAGGGGTTCCTATTTGTCAAATTGGAATAGTTGAAAGTCAAGAAACTTTAGAAGAAATAATTAATTACTTAAAAGAAAAAAATTACAATAGTGATAATTTACCAAGAATTCATATATCAGGATGTCCTAACTCTTGTTCAGCTCATCAAGTTGCACCTATAGGTTTTGCTGGCAAGAAGAAAAAAGTTGAAGATAAAACACAAGATGCTTTTGAGATTCATATAGGTGGACGTGCTAGTTTAGATGAAACTAGATTAGGAAAAGTACATGGAGATGTTTTAAGAAAAGACGTGCCATGCTTATTGTATGATATATCAGAGAGTTTAGCTAAATCTAATTTAGAGTTTTATGAATATATAGAAAAAAATGAAGATGAATTGAACAATATAGTAAATAAGTATTTAGTATAATAAATAAAAAATAAACTCTGGTTATAGAGTTTATTTTTTACGCTTAAGAAATTTATGATTAACGAATATTTTTGGATAACTTAGGAAGTATAGTTATATCGGTATCTTGGTAAAAGTAAAAAATGACATTTTGAGCAACGGACGAAGTCGTTTGAGTAACGGGACACGAGTTTGCCGAGTGGACGTTGACGACATGAAATTTGAGCGACATGAAGTGGTTCGCAGACGTAGTCGCTCAAGCGAAGCGAATTTTTTATGGGCAACATTTTTATATAATATATTTTAAAAGGAGAAATTACATGAGAATAAGACTTGGGTATGTAGCTATAGCTCTAAATTTACCAAAAGTAACTTCTTCAAGTACTATAACATATTCTAGATATTCAAAGATAAGTACGGAGGCAGAAAGATTAAATAAATTAAAAGAAGTTACAAGGTCAAATATATATGATTTAGAAAAAATATTAAATTATAATGTAGAAAATCAAATACATTTTTATAGATTAACATCAAATTTAATACCACTTGGAACTCATCCAGACGTAAGTTTTAACTATAGAAAATATTTTAAAAAGGATTTTGAGTATATAGGTAACTTAATAAAAAAAAGTAATATGAGGGTAGATTCTCATCCTGATCAATTTAATGTAATCAATAGTATAAAAGATAGTGTTGTAGAAAATACAATAAAGAGTTTAAAATTTCAAAGCCAAATATTTGAAGATATAAATTATGAAGAAGGAAAAATGATAATACACATAGGCAGTTCTCAAGGTGGGAAAGAGGAAGGTAAAAAACGATTTATAGATAACTTAAAATATTTTCCAGATGAAGTTGTTAATAAGTTGATATTAGAAAATGACGATAAAGTATTTACAGCACAAGACGTACTAGATATATGTAAAGAAACAAAATTACCTATGGTGCTTGATGTACATCATCATATATGTAAAAATAATGAAGAGGAAATAAAATATATGCTAAAAGATATTTTTGATACTTGGAACGAAGAAGTGCTACCTCCTAAAATTCATTTTTCAAGTCCGAGAGAATTTGAAAAAGATAGAAAACATGCAGATTTTATAAATCCAAAGGAGTTTTTAAACTTTGTATATTTAGCTAAACAAGAATTAAATAGAGACTTTGATGTAATGATAGAAGCTAAGAAAAAGGATTTAGCTTTAAAACAATTGGTATATGATATAAAAAATTTAGATGAAAAAATAAAATTTATAGATAACACAACTATAGAAATATAAAATTTATAAAAAACTGACTATAAAAGATTAATATATAGAAATCTCCCTTAAAATAATTAAAAGTAGTAATATGTAAGTTTTAGATACCTTAAAAAGCATTTTTACAGCTTTAGGAGAAAACTTATATATTACTACTATTTTAAATTTAAAACAATTTTTATTAATTAAAATTACTTATTAGGTTTAAATGAACTCTTTAGTGGAACTACTCTATTGAATACTAACTTCTCATCAGTAGTGTACTTAGTATCTACATTGAAGAATCCATGTCTTACAAATTGGAACTTATCCTGAGGTTTAGCATTTTCTATAGCAGTTTTTTCAGCAAAACCTTGAACTATTTCAAGTGAACTAGGGTTTATTTGCTCTAAGAAGTGCTTTCCTTCATTTTCAGGAGCATCATCTAATATTAGTGGCTCAAATAATCTAAACTCACAATCAACAGCGTTATTTGCATCTACCCAGTGTATTGTAGCTTTAACTTTACGTCCAGTAAATCCAGAACCACTCTTAGTTTCAGGATCATATGTACAGTGGATTTCAGTTACATTTCCATTTTCATCAGTTACGAAGTCATTACACTTAACAAAGTAAGCTCCCTTTAATCTAACTTCATTACCAGGGAATAATCTAAAGTACTTTTTAACTGGCTCAATCATAAAGTCTTCTTGTTCTATATATATTTCTCTAGAGAATGGAACCGATCTTTTACCTTTAGTTTCATCCTTAGCATTATTTTCTATTTCAAGCATTTCAACTTGACCTTCTGGATAGTTAGTTATAACTAATTTTAAAGGCTTTAAAACACCCATAGCAAGAGGTGCTTTAGGTTGTAGGTCTTCTCTTACAAAGTAGTCTAACATTTGGCTATCAACTGTAGAATCTGCTTTGGCAACACCTATTTCATTACAGAAGTTTCTAATAGCCTCTGATGTATAACCTCTTCTTCTAAGACCAGCTATAGTAGGCATACGAGGATCATCCCATCCATCAGTTACACCTTCATCAACAAGTTGCTTAAGCTTTCTTTTACTCATAACAGTATTTGTAAGGTTAAGCCTAGCAAATTCTATTTGACGAGGAACTTTTGGCATTTCACACTCGGCTACAACCCAATCATAAAGTGGTCTTTGATCTTCAAATTCTAATGAACATAAAGAATGAGTTATACCTTCTATAGCGTCCTCTAATGGATGAGCGAAAGCATACATTGGATATATACACCATTTATCACCAGTATTGTGGTGATGAGAATTAGATATTCTGTATATTGCAGGATCCCTTAAGTTTATGTTAGGAGAAGACATATCTATTTTAGCTCTTAAAACTTTTTCTCCATCTTCAAAGTCTCCATTTTTCATTTTTTCAAATAACTCAAGATTTTCTTCTATAGATCTATTTCTATAAGGACTTTCTTTTCCTGGTTCTGTTAAAGAACCTCTATATTCTCTCATTTGCTCAGGATTTAAGTCACATACATAAGCTTTTCCTTTTTTTATAAGTAGAACAGCTCTTTCATACATCTCTTCAAAATAATTTGATGCAAAGTATAAGTTATTCCAATCAAATCCTAACCACTTAACATCTTCTTTTATAGAGTTTACATACTCTACATCTTCTTTTACTGGATTTGTATCATCGAATCTTAAATTTACGTTTCCATTAAACTCTTTAGCTAAACCAAAGTTTAAACATATAGATTTAGCATGACCAATATGTAAATATCCATTTGGTTCCGGTGGAAAACGAGTTATGATAGTATCATGTTTTTTAGATTCTAAATCATTAACTATTATGTTTCTTATAAAGTTTGATGACTTATTTTCATTTGACATATTCGGTACCTCTTATCTATTAAATTTGTATTATTATTATTATAT
>NZ_JAKEDR010000117.1 GCF_023653455.1 Paraclostridium ghonii | reverse complement strand
ATTTAATGAGTATATTAAAGGAATAAGTTTATATATTTAAATTAGGAGGCAAAAATGAAGATAAATTGGAACAGTAAATATACGACTATATCAGCATATTCTTTTATAGTTATTTGCTGTAGTATTATTTTTTATCGTATTGCATCTGATACAGGTGTATTTATGGGGAAAATAGGTAATGTTATATCAACGCTTCAACCATTTATTATAGGAGGAGTTATAGCATACTTATTAAATTTTATTTTAGTATTTATAGAAGAAAAAATACTTAGTAATGACAAATTAGATAAATTAAAACCTAAGAGTAAACGAGCTATAGGTATTTTACTTACTTACATAGTAGCATTTATTTTGTTAGCTTTATTTATACAATTTGTTTTACCTCAATTAGCAGAGAGTATACTTGGGCTTGTCAATGATATTCCTACATATGTAACTGATTTATCAAATATTTTAACTAAATATACAAAAGATTTAAATTTAGATAAAGAATATTTAGATATAGCAGTTACAAAGTTTAATGATTTTATAAGCTACTTTATAAGTATTGCGGCAGGGATATTCCCTGTTATAGGTCAAACCCTTGGGATAGTAGCATCTAGTGTATGGAATATAGTCCTTGGAGTTATAGTGTCTATTTATTTACTAATAGACAAAGAAAGATTTTGCGCATTAGGAAGAAAGGTAGTATGTGCAATATTTAATGAAAAACATGCTACAAGAATATTACAGTTAGTTGATAGAAGTAATACTACATTTGGAAAATTTATAAGCGGAAAAATAATAGACTCTGTTATAATAGGGATATTGACTTTCATAGTCCTTACGATATTTAAAATGCCATATGTATTACTAATATCAGTAATAATAGGTATAACAAATATAATACCATTTTTCGGACCTTTTATTGGAGCTATACCATCCACGATAATAATTTTATTCGTATCACCAGTACAAGCGTTATGGTTTATATTAATAATTATCGTAATCCAACAAATAGATGGAAATATTATAGGGCCTAAAATATTAGGAGATTCTATAGGGATTTCAGCATTTTGGATTTTATTCTCACTATTAGTTGGAGGAAGATTACTAGGATTAGTTGGAATGATTATAGGTGTTCCTTTATTTGCTATAATTTACTCGATTATAAAAGAAGTAGTAGAGGCAAAATTAGATAAAAAAGGGTTGCCTATGAACACTAAAGATTATATGGAAAAGTAAACTTAAAAATCTACTCAAATTTTAATTGAGTAGATTTTTTTAGTTTACATTAATTTATTTCTTTTAGAATAATCTGTATGTCTATCATTGTCATAACTTAATTTTGCACAAACGCTTACTGTATGTCTATCTCTATGATGTTTTATTTCTAGATTGCTAAATTCTGCATCATCAGCATTACTTCTTAAATAATTTCTTACAACATCTTCAGCTGATTTGGTATTAATATCTTCATATGTTTTGAAGTAACTGTTTTCTCCTATTTCAAGTTTTAAACTATAATCTCCATTATTTAATCTGTTTCTCATTTCACACATGTTATCCATAGTTTACCTCCAAAATTAATAATAGTGTCATAATTAAGTTTTTCCAAAGTAAACTAAATTTATTAGAGTTATAAAAGTTTTAACATAGCTTGCTTAAAATCATTTTCATTAAAATTACCATTAAAATTTATAGATCCAAGAACTGTACAATAGCTATTTTCATTATTTTCATTCCATAAAATTGAATGATTTAATATATCTTTACAAACCTTATCTAAGTCAATTCCCATAGCTTCCATACTGAAACGTATTTTATCAGGGTACCTGCAAGGTAAATTTTCTACATATGCACATTTATTACAATATCTACAACGACCACCATCAGATAAAAGCCCATTAAATTTTTTCTCTAATGGAATAAGTAAATCTGATAAAACTCTTCTTAAATACGGGTGTACAGTTTCTATTGAATTATGACTATCTATATTCATATACATAACTATAACCAAGGAGTATTCATAATTTTTTGTGTACTCAGTAAATTTGGGGCTATTGGGTGGACATGTATAACTTAAATCATAATGAGGACATCCATCTTTACAAAGACCTGTAAAATAGTCAAAATCCATGTACTTATTCAAGAGAGTATTTTTACATAAATTTGCTTTTAAATTTATATTATTTACATCTTTATCAAAATTTAATGTAATCATAGTAACACTCCGATCTATTATTTAAAAGTATTCATATCACAATTTTATTATATAAATATACATTTTACAACATTGTTACATTAAAAATATACAGATAATGGTATAATTATTTATAAACTTTGTGAATTTAAAGTCGGAGGTGTATTTTGAAAAAGAATATTTTTATTTTAAGTAGTATTGTATTGGTAATTGTTTTATCTTTAGTTTGGTACTTAAAAGTATATAACTTAAAAGAAATAAATAAAAGCGAAATAGACGTTAAACGATTTATTAAGTGTACTGATGAAGCTAGTTATTCAAAAGCTCAAGTAAACTGGAAATATGTAGCCAGTATAATAGGTGTGAAAAATAAAAATAATTTTAAGGATGTAAGTAATGAGGATATAAGAAATGTTTCTAATTTATTTATAGCTAAAGATGGAGAAAATTATATAGTTTTACCTTTAAAACATGTATTAAAAAAACTGGAATTTAATAATAAAGAAATCCAACGCGTTAATGATTATGCAAATGATTTAAAAGATTTTGGACTAAAGCCATCTAGATTAAATCCTGATGGAAAGTATATGACATTTATAAATTCTATAAAAAGTAGTGCAGTGGATAATTATAACGAATATCACGTTTTACCGTCTATTACAATAGCTCAAGCTATATTAGAATCTAATTGGGGTGAGTCAGATTTATCTTCTA
The DNA here is from genome assembly GCF_023653455.1 of Paraclostridium ghonii. Lineage (GTDB taxonomy): Bacteria > Bacillota > Clostridia > Peptostreptococcales > Peptostreptococcaceae > Paraclostridium > Paraclostridium ghonii. The sequence goes on along the minus strand of NZ_JAKEDR010000117.1, from coordinate 7,699 downwards.
AGCATAATAATTTATTTGGAATAAAAGCAAATAATGCTTGGAAAGGTGACTCTGTTAATGTAGAGACTAGTGAATTTTATAATCAAGTTATAAATGATAAATTTAGAACATATAAATCTAAATCTGAATCTATGAAAGATCATGCTAAGTTTTTAAGTGAAAATCCTAGATACAAAGAAGTTTTTAATAAAGAAACTTATATAGAACAAGCCCAAGAACTTCAAAATGGTGGATATAGTACTGTGTCAGATGAAAGTGGTAATTTAAAATATAAAAATTTATTAATTGAGATAATTCAACAATATAATTTACAATTGATTGATAGTAGTGTTCAAAAAATAAAGTAATAGAACGAGTGTTCTATTACTTTATTTTTTATTATATGTGTTTTTATTTACAAGTTCTTCTCTAATAATATTTCCTTCTTCGTCCAAATAAACCCTATAAGTATCAACTTTAATTTTATCTTGATCATAGTTACTTTTAGTTATAATATAAAGCCTTTCTCTATCTTTATCACATCCGTAAATTTTAGATGTTATAATACCTTTATTTACTGTATTTTTAATATATACAGGATGCATAAGAGGATTCTCAAACTTAAAATCTGTATACCCATAAGATACAGCAGCATCACGCCCTGCTGGAGCATATCTTGATACAAATGTATGATTATGAACTTCTGATATATTCATTCCAGAAATCAATGCAGCATTGTATATTGTAGTTGAGACTTGACAGACTCCACCACCTTCACCATTTACATATTTTCCGCCTACTATAATTTTAGCTGTTTTATAACCGTTATGCCATGTCCTAGCTCCTGTAGAATTATTGTATGAAAACTCTTTATGCGGCATTATCAATTTATTGCTAGTACTATTTGCGGCAACATTTATATTATTGCCTCTAGAAGTTGTATAGTTAAAAGTGGTGCTAAATTGGCCTAATACTGTATTTATAGAATTGACATTTTCTGTAGTTACCTTAGGTTCAACTATATTTACAGGGATTTTCAAGTTGTTTATTTTTTTATTTATTATCAGATTGTATATAGATTCTTTCAGTTTAATCTTATCAACTTTTTTACCATTTTTAGATTTAGTTCTTTTAATAGACCCTTTGTCATCTATGTTTATAGTTGCATTAACTTCTCTTATATCTATTTCTTTACAAATATCATTAATTATTTTACTTAGCTTAACTTCGTCATAGGTACTAACTAATTTTATGTGGTATTTATTTTTAAGTCTTAAACTTGATTTTCTTTTAAAATTATTTATGATATCATCATTTCTAGTAAAAAAATAAGCTTCTTTTACAGCTTTTTCTATATTAAATTTTAAATTTATATCTTCTGGATTTATAATATAAGTTTTATTTTCATAGATTAACTTAATTGGTTTTTCTTTATATATAGATTGAACTAAATTTAAAGCTTCATTAAATGTTAAAAGAGAAACATTTGTATCTTCTATATAGATATTTTTATATATGGTAGATGAATTATCAATTTCTGTTTTGTTAATGCCTATTCCAAGTAATAAGCTAGATATAAATATTACAACAATTAAATATTGATATTTGAATGTCATATTTTTCAAAACTCCTTTATTATTATTGTTATATATATTGTCCTTAAATGAATATTTGTATGTTTAAGTTTTTTAATTTGGAAAATTATGATATAATAAAATTTTGATGAACGTTAAAAATAAAGATATATAAATACAGGAGGCTACTTATGGCAAATACTTTTTATATAGTAAGGCATGGACAAACAAACTGGAATATATTAGGTAAAACTCAAGGACACGGCAACTCAGATTTAACAGAAAAAGGTGTAGAGCAAGCCAATGAACTTGCTATTAGTTTAGCTAATAACCACAAAATAGATTACATATTTTGTAGTGATTTAGGAAGAGCTGTTCAAACTGCTAATATACTTGGTGAGGGTATAGGAATAAAAGTTTGTGAAACTCCAGCTCTTAGAGAAATGGGATTTGGTAAATGGGAAGGTTTATTGATAGATGAAATAAAAGTAAACTATGCAGATATATATAATACATGGAGAAATGAACCTCATTTAGTTGAAATTCCTGAAGGGGAAACGTTACATATAATAAAAGATAGAGTAGATAACTTTATAAATGAACTTAATAGTAAATACGATAACAAACATATACTACTTGTAACTCACTCTGTAACGGTTAGAGTTATGCTTTTATCTTTCTTAAATTCAGGTATGGAAAATATATATAGAATCAAACAAGATAATACAGCTTTAAATATAGTTGAATATAGAGATTATGGTCCAGTTATAATAAAAATGAATGATACTACTCATATAAAAAATAACGAAAAAATAAATAACTCAGCACTTGAATAAGGAGATTATAAATATGGCAAAAGTTATAGTTGTTGGAGGTGGTCCTGCCGGGATAATGGCAGCAATTTCAGCTTCAAAACAAAATGAAGTAATTTTAATAGAAAGAAACAATGAAGTAGGAAAGAAGCTTAAGCTTACAGGTGGTGGAAGATGTAATATAACTAATAATAGGAATATAGAGGACTTTTTTGACAAAATAGTTAATAATAAAAAGTTTTTATATAGTTCTTTTTATACATTTTCAAACTATGATTTATTAGAATACTTTAGAAAGAATAATTTAGAATATAAGGTTGAGTATGATGAAAAAGTATATACTAAGTCTGATAAGGCAGATGATGTTATAAATATACTTGTAAATGACCTTATAAAAAATAAAGTTGATATAATGTATAACACCACAGTTTGTGACTTGATAATAGAAAATAATGAAGCTAAAGGAGTCATAACCAACAAAGATGAAAAAATCAGTTGTGACAAGCTTATATTAACTACTGGTGGTAAGAGTTATCCAGCTACTGGATCTGATGGATCTATGTTTGCAATATTGAAAAAATATGGACATGAAATAAAGCCATTATATCCAGCATTAATACCTTTAGTTACGAAAGAAAGCTTTGTTAAAAATCTTCAAGGTGTATCTATGCAAAATGTTTGTATAAGTACTAAAATTAAAAAGAAAAAAATTGAAACTCAAGGAGATATGATATTTACACATTTCGGAATATCAGGACCTGCAATACTAAAATTTTCTTCATATATAAATAAAGTACTTGATAACAATCCTATTGAAGTTTCAATTGATTTTTTACCACAAATTCCGAATGATGATTTATCAAAAATAATAAGAGAAAATCCAAATAAAAATATTTTAACAAATTTAAAAAGCATATTACCTCAAAACTTTTTAAAAGAAATTTTAAGTTTACTTGATTTAAGCGAAGCAAAGCCAAATGAATTAAAAAAAGACGATGAGTTGAAAATTATTGAATATATAAAAAATATGAAGCTAACAGTTTCTGAAATGTTAAATATTAAAGCTGCTATGGTAACTAGTGGAGGAATTAGCGTAAAAGAAATAAACTCATCAAACTTAGAATCTAAAATAATTAAAAATTTATTCTTTGCTGGGGAAGTTATAGATGTAGATGCTGAAACAGGAGGATACAATCTACAAATAGCTTTTTCAACAGGATATTTAGCAGGAAGTGATTATTAATGAAAGTATTAGCAATTAGAGGCGCGACAACAGTTAATCAAAACTCCATAGAGGAAATATTAAATGAAACTAAGATACTAGTTGAAACTATAATAAAAGAAAATAACTTATTAGTAGAAGATATCATAAGCATGGTTTTCACAATGACTAGGGATTTAGATGCGGTATATCCGTCTGTAGCAGTAAGGGATTTTCTAAATATTTGTGATACCCCATTGCTTAATTTTGAAGAAAAATATATACAAGGTAGTTTAGAAAAATGTATCAGGGTTATGGTAAGCATAAATAGTGAAAAGAGTAAGTCTGATATCAAACATATATATTTAAATAATGCTAAAAATTTAAGACCAGATATAGTTAAATAGGAGTGAACGATATGAATAATTTAGTAATAGCAGTAGATGGACCAGCAGGTGCAGGAAAAAGTACAATAGCAAAAATAGTAGCAGATAAACTAGATATAAACTATATAGATACAGGTGCAATGTATAGAGCAATAACATATAAAATTCTTAAAAATAATATAGATATAAATGATGAAAATGAAATAGTTAAAATTGCTAAAAATAGTGATATAGATTTTAAAGATAATAACATATACCTTGACGGTAAAATTTTAAAAGAAGAAATAAGAACTCCAGAAGTTAGTCACAATGTATCTAATATAGCCCAAATAAAAGAGGTTAGACATTTAATGGTGGATGTACAAAGAGATATAGGTAATAGAAATTCTGTTATATTAGATGGGAGAGATATAGGTTCATATGTTTTTCCTAATGCAGACTATAAATTTTTCTTAGTAGCTTCTCCACAAGAAAGAGGAGAAAGACGATATAAAGAACTTATAAAAAAAGGATATAGAACTACTGTAGAAGAAGTTATTAACGATGTAATAAGAAGAGATGAAATAGATTCTAATAGAGAATTTGCACCTTTAGTTAAAGCTAACGATGCAATTGAGATTGATACAAGTGGAAAAAGTATAGAAAAAGTAGTTCAATCAGTTATAAATAAAATAAAGTAAGTTGAATTGAAGGGAGATTAATGTGAAATTTTATAATTTTGTAACAGGAGTTTTAAAAGCATTCTCAAGTGTATTTTTTAAATTTAAGGTTGTAGGGATTGAAAATATACCTCAAGAGGGTTCTATAATAATTGCAGCAAATCATAAATCAAATTTAGATCCAGTCTTTTTAGCTGCATGTATGCACAAAAATAGACCTATTACGGCTGTTGCTAAAAAAGAATTGTTTAAAATAAAACCTTTAGGATATATATTAAATAAAATAAATGTTATACCTATAGATAGAGGGAATCCAACTGCATCTACTATAAAAAGTATTTTAAAAGTTCTTAGAAATAATGGATGTATAGGAATGTTTCCTGAGGGTACTAGAAGTAAGGATGTTGGTTTTTTAGAAGCTAAAGCAGGTCTTGGGATGTTTGCGGTAAAAGGAAAATCTTTAGTAGTACCTATGTCTATAATAAGTAACTATAGAATATTCAATAGAGTAACTATTTACATAGATAAACCTATATCATTTGAGGACTACTATAAAGAAAAACTAACAAGTGATGATTATCAAAGATTATCTCAAAATGTATTAGAGGTAATAAAAGAAAACTATTATAAGCATGCAAAATAGGGGGATTGTGTATGGAAGTCAAAATAGCTAAAAATGCAGGATTTTGCTTTGGAGTTAAAAGAGCTATGAAAATGGCTTGGGATGAACTTCAAAAAAGTGAAGATGGAATATATGCTCTTGGCCCATTGATTCATAATAAGCAAGCAGTTTTAAAATATGAGGAAAATGGATTAAGGACTATTGACGAAGTAAGCGAAGTTCCTACATCAAATAGTATGATTATTAGAAGTCATGGAGTAGGAAAAGTTGTGTATGAAGAGTCTAAGGAAAAAGGCCTTAACGTAATTGATACAACTTGTCCTTTTGTAAAAAAAATTCATGAAATCGCAAAAAAATACTATTCTAAAGGTTTTAGTATAATTGTTATAGGAGATTCTAAGCACCCTGAGGTTATCGGAATAAATGGATGGTGTAATAATGAAGCTATTATAATAAAAACTTTAGAGGACTTAGAAAATATAAGTTTAGATAAAGATAAAAAGTATTGTGTAGTATCTCAGACTACAATCAATGTTGATTTATATAATAAAATTTTAGAAGCTTTATCTAATAAGCTTGATAATGTAATATTTAATAATACAATATGCTCTGCAACTAAAGTTAGACAAGAAGCAGCAAAAGAGATATCATCAGAAGTTGATATGATGGTAGTCGTTGGAGGGAAACATAGTTCTAATACTCAAAAGTTAGTTCAAATATGTAAGAAGTATGTACCTACATTAGCTATAGAAACTGTAGATGAATTAAATGCAGAGGACTTTAAGGGATTCAGTAAAGTTGGATTAACAGCAGGAGCCTCTACTCCTGATTGGATTATTAAAGATGTTGTAAATTATATTAAATCTTTATAGGCATAAAAAAAGGATATAGAATATATCCTTTTTTTATGCCCAATTTCCATTTTTAAATATTTGTATTTCTTTTCCATCTTTAGTTATACCAATTATATTCATGTCATTAGAACCTATCATGAAATCTTCATGAGTTATACTATCATTTATACCGTATTTATCCATTTCATCTTTAGAAATTTCACTACCATTTTTCATACTTGTTTTATATGCAGACCCTAAAGCAAGGTGACAAGATGCATTCTCATCATATAAAGTAGTATAGTAAACTATTCCAGTATTAGAAATAGGTGAGTTATCCTCAACTAATGCAACTTCACCTAAATAACAAGATCCATTATCTAGTTCTAATAAAGATTTCAATGATTCATAACCTATTTCTGCATTATAATCCACAACTTTTCCGTCTTTGAAAGTTAATGTAAAGTTATCTATTATAGTTCCGTTGTATATAAATGGTTTAGTGTTTGAAACAATACCATCTACTTTAAATTTGTGGGGTAGGGTATATACTTCTTCTGTTGGGATATTTGCTGTAAATTCTATATTGTCTGGATCTACACTAGCACCTCCAGCCCATAGATGCCCTTCAGGTAACTCCATATGTAAATCCGTTTTATCAGATTTAAAGTGTAGAGATTTAAATTTATTTTCATTTAAGAATTTAACCTTTTCATAAAGTTTAGAATTATGATTTTTCCAAGCTATGATAGGATCATCTATATCTATTCTAGTACATTTAAATATGTAATCCCATAATTTATTTACTGCCAAATCTTTATCTATATCAGGGAACACTTTAGATGCCCATTCTTTACTAGGAGCTGATACTATAGTCCATCTTATTTTATCTGATATAATAGCATCTCTCCATAAAGGAATAGCGTTATTATAAGCTTTACTAGATTTTTGCATTCTTATAGGATCTACATCTTTAAATATGGTAGGATTAGAAGAACCTATATTTATAATACATGCTCCTTTTTCTAATAATGAATTATATTTTTCTACTTTCCATTTAGGAAATTCTTCAAAAACATCTTCTGGAGCTTTAAGATATCTTATTAAAGAACTTTCTTCATCGTTCCATTCAATCTCAACATCTCTAGCACCTAAATTATAAGCTGCATCTACTATTTCTCTAGCAAAATCTTTACAAGATATAGGTGCTCTTAGAAGGAGTGTTTGTCCTTTTTGTAAATTTACTCCTACTTGTACAGCTAAATGAGCATATTTTTTTAATTTAATTTCAAATTCCATAATAACCTCCAATAATATATACTTGTTAATTAAATTATATAATAATAAAGCATGATTAAGTTGTAAAAAAATAAATTTTAATAAATTTAGTTTACATAATTATATTATTTTAAACAAATAAGTTGTATTTTTTATAAAATCTCATAAAACCTATTTAAACACAATTTACGTCTATATTTTATATTTTTAGATTAATTATATAGGGATATAACTTAAAAAGCTTTAAAAAGCAAATTATAAAGTATAATTTAAGTTTAATTTACATAGAACAAACGTTCTGGAAGGCTTAAACTAGCACTTCTATATTATATTTAAAGTATAAAGAGTTTATATT
>NZ_JAKEDR010000116.1 GCF_023653455.1 Paraclostridium ghonii | reverse complement strand
GTATATATATTATTTTTTAACACTTTTATTGTAAGTAGTTTTATAATGTACAAATATATAACTACTAAAAAATCTTATGAAGTTTTTGAAAATGGGATAAAAAGTTTAGATGAATCTATGTTAGATTTAGGAAAATCACCTATAGGAAAAAATGTATCTAATATATTAAATCAACAATACGAGCAATATAGATCAAATATACAAGAACAAAATAAAGTACATAATGACCACCTAACTTTTATTAATCATTGGATTCATCAGATGAAAACTCCAGTATCTGTAATCAATCTTTTATTACAAGAGTATGAAGGTGAAGAAATATCATTAAATATACATCAAGAGTTAGATAAAATAGATAAAGGACTTAACATGGCAATGTATTTTGCTAGATTAGATGAATTTCAAAAAGATTTCTCAGTGGAAAAAGTTAATTTATATGATGATGTGATAGAACTGATAAATAAAGAAAGGCGATTGTTTATTAAAAATAGAATAATTCCTAAATTAGAGATAGACAAGGATTTAATAGTCTACAGTGACAAAAAATGGCTAAGGTTTATATTAGAACAAATAATAATAAATGGTGTAAAATACTCAAAAGGTCATGGGAAACATCTGATTATAAAAAATAGAGAAGATGATGAATATATAATAATTGATATAATTGATGAAGGTATTGGTATACCTAGAAAAGATATAAAAAGGGTGTATGAACCATTTTTCACAGGAGAAAATGGACGTAAGTTTGGAGAATCAACAGGTATGGGGTTATACATAGTAAAAAAAGTATGTGACAACTTAGGTCATATATTACAAATAAAATCAGATATTAAAAAAGGAACAAAAGTATCAATATTATTTAAGAAATAAGGGAAGTCAATAGTGTACAAGCTGTTGGCTTTTTAAATATATATAAAATACATATAAGAAAACCTTACACAGATGTAATGTATATGTAAGGTTTGGAGATAGTGACATTTTAATATCTAAATTAAAATTGATGTATAAAGAAATTCAATAAATTTAGAGAAGGAGAATTACAGTGGATATTTTAAAAGTAAACAATTTAAGTAAGGTATACGGTAAAAAGGTAGTATCAAATGTATTAAAGGGGATAAGTTTTTCTATAGAAGATGGAGAGTTTGTAGGTATAATGGGGCCAAGTGGAAGTGGAAAAACTACATTGTTAAATTTGATTTCAACTATAGATAAGCCAACTTCAGGAAAGGTTATATTAAAAGATAAAGAGCCACATAAGTTAAAGGGTGAGGAACTTGCATTGTTTAGAAGAAGAGAACTTGGATTTGTATTTCAAGATTATAATTTACTAGATACTTTAACTATAGGTGAAAATATAGTTTTGCCATTAACTTTAGAAAATGTACCTACAAAAGAGCAAGATGATAAATTAAAAAAGATATCAATAATATTGGGAATAGAAGATTTATTAAATAAAAGAACCTTTGAGGTATCAGGAGGTCAAGCTCAAAGAACAGCTATTGCAAGAGCTTTAATAAATAATCCTTCTATAGTTTTGTCGGATGAGCCAACAGGAAATCTAGATTCAAAATCAGCACAAAATGTCATGGAGTTATTAGAAAAAATAAATAAGGAAGAAAAAGTAACGATTATGATGGTAACTCATGATCCAGTGGCAGCAAGCTATTGCGATAGAATATTGTTTATAAAAGATGGGGTAATATACAATGAAATTTATAAGGGTGATAATAGGATACAATTTTATCAAGAAATAATGGATATACTTTCTTTCTTAGGGGGTATTAAGTAATGAATTTTACAGAATTTGCGCTCAATAATGTAGGTCGAAACATTAAGTCTTACCTGGGGTATTTTTTTAGTATACTTATATCTTCTTCATTACTTTTTTCTTTTAATATGTTTATAAATCATCCAGATTTAGATATTTCGTTATTTGATGATTATTTAATTTTAATAATGAAGGTAACAACAATTATAATTTACTTATTCTTATTTCTATTTGTATTTTACTCAGCTAGTGTGTTTTTGAAAAGTAGAAATAAAGAGTTTGGTATTTTATATACTATAGGAATATCAAAGAGACAAGTTAAAAAAATGATTTTTATAGAAAATTTAGTAATGAACATTTTAGCATCGGCTCTTGGAATTTTGATAGGATTAGTTTTTGCTAAGATAGTGTTGATTGTTATATCCTCGTTAATAGGAGTTGAGGCATTGAGGTTTTATATTCCAATAAAATCTATGGGTGTAATTATCTTATACTTTACGCTATTATCAATATTAACTTCATATTTTATATATTTTGTAATTAGAGAAGATAAAGTTATAAAATTACTTAAAGGAACACAAACACCAAAGACAGAGCCAAAGTCATCACCTATGTTAGTTATATTGTGTATTATATTATTGGTAGTTGCATATTGTAGAGCGGTCACAGTAACAGAATTAGAACTAGTAAATAGGATAGTACCAGTAACTTCTATGGTTATTGCAGGGACATATCTGTTATTTTCGCAACTTAGTGTATTTGTGGTAAAAAAGGTTAAAGAAAATAAGGTATTTTATAGGAAAAAAACTAATATGCTATGCATAGCAAATTTACATTATAAAATAAAAGATAATACAAGGATGTTTTTTTTAGTAACAATAACTTCAGCTGTTGCATTTACAGCTATTGGGTCAGTGTATTCATATTGGAAAGATCAAATAAATCAAGTTGAAATGGCCTATCCACAAGCAATATTTTACGCTACGGAGATAGATGGAATAAATGAAATATCAGAGGATTATTATAAAGATAGGGTAGATTTATTGGAATCTTTATTAGAAAAAGAAAATATACCTTATGACAAAATTGAGGGAGAGATTAAAACTGTATTTTCAAAAACTGAGAAAAAACATGTAAAAATAATTAAAGAGTCTAAGTATATTAAGTTGGCAAATGAAAAAGGATTAGAAATAATGAATCTAAAGTATAATGAAGCAATATCATTATCAAGATTAAATAGCAAAAATAATATTATAAGTATAGATAATAAAAATATAAACGTAAAGACTGCTAGTAAGTCTGTTATACCAGCATATTACAGTGCATATGTGGTTAAAGATGACTTTTATAATAGGATAAATTCAGATTATATAGAAGATAAATTTGTAGCTATTGATGTAAAGGATTATATGAAAACATTAAATGTCAGTAAAAGTTTTGAAAAATATTGTAAAGATGATAAAGGTTATAAATTTTTATCTAAGTCAATTATTATAGATTCGGGTAAGATAGCTTGCTCAGTTCTTTTATTTTTATCAATATTTGTAGGTTTAATATTCTTTGTTACTTCAAGTAGTTTTTTATATAATAAGATTTATGTAGATTGTCAAGAAGATAAGAAAAAGTATAGAAATCTTAATAAGATAGGATTAACTTATAAGGAGATAAAGAAGATAGTAACAATAGAGATAGGAATTTTATTTTTATTTCCTTATATAGTTGCAGTTATACATTCTATCTTTGCACTTTTAGCACTTAAAAATGCTATCAATGTAGAAGTTGCATCATCTTCATTTTTAGTTATAGGAAGCTTTTTTATAGTTTTATTTATATATTTCTTGGTTATAAGGAAAAATTATTTAAATGAGATAAAAGAATGCTTGATAGATTAAATTAGATTTGGATATAATTATTGTAAATTATATATACCAAAAGATATTGACTAAACTGTCAATATCTTTTTTTTGTATCTCCAGCATTAGCAACGACTTGACTGTGATTTAACAAATATGATTATATGATGTGTATTTAAAAAAGTTATAATTAAAGGCGAATTTACATAATATGTAATGAAATATGTAGTACTTAAAGGGGGAATCACCACGTGAGAGAAATAAGATGTCCATTTACAGGAAGAGTAAGCAACGCTGTATCAAAAGATGGAAATTCAAATAAAGATTGGTGGCCTAATCAGCTGAACTTAGATATTCTTCATCAAAACTCAAGTCTTAGTAATCCAATGGGGCCTAAGTTTAACTATGCTAAAGAATTTTCTGAACTTGATTTTTATGAACTAAAAAGAGATTTATATAATTTAATGACAGATTCAAAGGATTGGTGGCCAGCAGATTTTGGTCACTATGGACCACTATTTATTCGTATGGCATGGCATAGTGCAGGAACTTATAGAGTAGGTGATGGCAGAGGTGGAGGAGGTGATGGATCACAAAGATTTCCACCATTAAATAGTTGGCCTGATAATATTAATTTAGATAAAGCTCGTCGATTAATTTGGCCAATCAAACAGAAATATGGTGATAAAATTTCATGGGCAGATCTTATGATATTAACAGGGAATTGTGCTTTTGAATCAATGGGACTTAAAACTATTGGATTTGGTGGGGGACGTGTGGATGTTTGGGAACCACAAGATACTTATTGGGGTTCACAGACTAAATGGCTTGGAGATAATAAAAATCCTATAAGTGGTAAACTTGAAAATCCACTTGCTGCAACTCAGATGGGACTAATTTACGTAAATCCAGAAGGACCTGATGGAAAACCTGATCCAGTTGGATCAGCAAAAGATATTAGAGAAACATTCGCACGAATGGCTATGAATGATGAAGAAACTGTAGCTCTTATAGCTGGTGGGCATACATTTGGGAAGTGCCATGGAGCAGCTCCTGCAACATATGTTGGGCCTCCACCTGAAGCTGCGAGTATCCAAGAGCAGGGACTTGGGTGGAAAAATAGCTATAAAAGTGGTAAGGGGTCTGACACAATCAGTAGTGGAATTGAAGGTGCTTGGAAACCAAATCCAACGAAATGGGATATGGGTTATTTTAAAGTATTGTTAAGGTACCAATATGAGTTAGTTAAAAGTCCAGCAGGAGCGTATCAGTGGAGAGCTAAAGATGTATCTGAGGAGGATATGATTATAGATGCACATGATACATCAAAAAAACATCCTCCTATGATGACAACAGCTGACTTAGGTCTTATCTACGATCCTATATATAAAAAAATTGTAAAAAACTATTCAGAAAATCCTGAAAAATTTGCACGCGATTTTGCACGTGCTTGGTTTAAATTAACACATCGTGATATGGGGCCTATTTCACGATATCTTGGACCAGAGGTTCCTCGTGAGGAGTTTATATGGCAAGACCCTGTACCAAAAGTTGATTATGAATTAATAAATGAAGATGATATAAAATATCTTAAAAAGAAAATTTTAGATTCTAAATTATCAATATCAGAGATTGTTTATACAGCTTGGTCATCTGCATCAACATTTAGAGGTTCTGATAAACGCGGTGGTGCAAATGGAGCCAGAATTCGTCTAGATCCACAAAAAAATTGGGAAGTTAACGAACCACAGCAATTAGATTATGTTTTACAGATTCTTGAAGAAATAAAGGAAGATTTTAATTGTTTACAGTTAAAAAATAAGCAAGTATCTTTAGCAGATATGATTGTTCTTGGAGGATGTACAGGTATTGAAAAGGCAGCAAAGAATGCTGGATATAAAGTTAGAGTTCCTTTTATTCCAGGACGTACAGATGCATCACAGGAACAAACTGATATTGAATCATTTTCTGTACTTGAGCCAAAAGCAGATGGATTTAGAAATTATTTAAAATCAAATTATTCAGTGCGTGGAGAAGAATTATTAATTGACCGTGCACAACTTTTAACTTTGACTGCTCCTGAGATGACAGTTTTAATAGGTGGTATGCGTGTATTGAATACAAACTATGGAAAGTCTAAGTATGGTGTTTTTACAAAGAGACCAGAGACTCTTACAAATGATTTTTTTGTAAATCTTTTAGATATGGATACAGTTTGGACACCTACTTCTTCTGATGAACAGGTATTTGAGGGACGTGATAGGAAAACCGGAAAGTTAAAGTGGAAAGGAACACGAGTGGATATTGTTTTTGGATCTAATTCTCAACTTCGTGCTATTGCAGAGGTGTATGCAAGTGAAGGCTCTCAGGGGAAATTCTTAAAGGATTTTATATGTGCTTGGAATAAAGTGATGAATGCAGACCGCTTTGATATAGACAAATATAAAAAAATAGAATAATATCACCAACAATAATGATCAGTTTTCTGACCTTTATCTTTATTCAAGTAGTTTGTAGTGATAAGATTAAATTAATCTATGAAAACACATTGATGTAGTAGTCAGTGTGTTTTTTTAGTTAGTATAAAAAGTTTACGTTAAAGATATAAATCTTACTAAAAAGTAAGATTTATATCTTTAACGTAAGCTTATGGAAATGGTATGTAAAGTATATATATAGTAAAGTATATATAAGAAAATAAAAAGGAGACTTTATTTATGAAAAAAACAATTAAATGGATAATAGGTATTATATTAATAATGTTATTAGTAGTAGGTACACAACAAGGGTTAAAGTACTATTTACAAGGGCCTCCAAGGATATTTAATGCTATTTTAATAAGTGGTAACGCAGAAAGTGTAACCAAAGGAAAAGAAGTTTATAAAGATAATACGAAATATACTAAGGATTATAAATATAAAGTAGTTTCAAGGATGCAAAAAAGCTTAGATGAGAATGGGAATGTAGAAATAGGAGAAGATGGAAAAGAAGTAGTTTATGAAATTAAATCTTTAATAATTACTAAAGATACAGCAAAAAAAATGTTAAAAGACCAAGTACTACGTGAACTAAAAGATCCAGAGGCTGAAGGAATAGAAACAAAAGTACTTGAAAGTATACCGAATATAGATACTGATAAAACTTTATACTTTGGTAGTGAATATAAAGGTACAAGATTAGAGATAAATGGAAAAGATATACCTTTAGAATATGGTAGCTATTCATGGATAGGATATTACCCATCAGAGCAAGGAGTATTAATGGTAACAGATGATGAAACATACAAATCTATAAAAGATGAAGAAAAAGATATGAGTTTAATAAGATTTGCTAAAGGTAAAAAAGATTTAAGAAATGCTAAAGACAAGCAAGAAATTAATAAAAAATTAATAAATACACAAATTACAGAGATAAACTATGCAAATGTAGAATAATAGAGGAGATATATTATGGAAATTTTAAGAGTTGAAAACCTAACTAAAACTTATGGTGAAGGAGAAAATAAGGTTGAAGCACTAAAAAATATAAACTTATCAATAAACAAAGGCGAATTCGTAGCCATAATAGGAGCATCAGGATCTGGGAAAAGTACGTTACTTCACTTGCTTGGGGGGTTAGATAGACCAACTAGTGGAAAAGTTGTTATAGATGAAAAAAGTATATATGAATATAATGATGAAGAACTATCAATATTTAGAAGAAGGAAAATAGGATTTATATTTCAGTTTTTCAATTTAATACCCGTACTTGATGTAGAGGAAAATATAGAGTTACCAGTTGTATTAGACAATGAAAAAGTAGATAAAAAATATTTAGATCAAATAATAAACATACTTAATCTTAATGATAGAAGAAATCACCTACCATCTGAGTTATCAGGAGGACAGCAACAAAGAGTATCAATAGGACGAGCTCTTGCAAATAAGCCAAGCATAGTACTTGCAGATGAGCCAACGGGCAACTTAGATTCTAAGAATAGTAGAGATGTTATTGAACTTTTAAAGTTTACAGCTAAAAAATTTAACCAAACACTAATACTAATAACTCATGATACAAACATAGCTACTATGGCAGATAGAGTTATTACTATAGAAGATGGTGAAATAATAAAAGATACGAAAATAGATAACTAAGGCACAAGGAGGTGATTATAATTGATAAAAAATTATAAGACACTAAGTAATAGATATATTAAACAAAATAAAAAACGTACAACCTTAACACTTATAGGTATCGTATTATCTTTAGCACTTATTTCAACAATTGGGCTATTTATGAAAGGTACTGAACAGTCTCAGATAGAGCAAACTAAACAAAGTGAAGGTATATCATTCCATATAATGTACAACACTTACAATAATGAAATATTAAATAAAGTAAGCAATAATCCCAATATAGAACATTATGGAATTATGTCTAGAGGAGAAGAAGTTAAATATAATGATATAACTTTCCAACAATATCACACGGATGAAGGTGCTAATCAAATATTAGGATATAGCCTTAAAGAAGGTAAGATGCCTACTAAAGATAATGAAATATGTATAGATGAGTGGGCAAAATCACATATTGATTCAGACTTAGCAATTGGAGATAAAATAGCTATAGATAAAAAAGAATACAAGGTTGTAGGTTTTCTAAAAACTCAAGAGTTTTTACAACGTAATAAAATTAGTAGGGCAATAACATTTGATAAAAGTCCTAAGAATGGTCAATTAATGGTAGAGATAAACCCTAAAGGTGAATTTGACCAAACACTTAAGTTATTAGAATCTTTAAGTGATAAAGAAAATATAGTAGAAAACTCTTCATTAATAAGGTTATATCAAGCAGATTCTAATAGATCAATTGTAGCTCTTATAATAATTGTAACATTTATTGTAGTATTAGCTACGATTATAGTTATATACAATTCTTTTCAAATAAATGTAGCAGAAAGAATGAAGCAATTTGGATTACTTAGAAGTATAGGTGCAACTAAAAAACAAATTAGAGCTATTGTATTTAGAGAAGCTAGTATACTATTAGCGATAGCTATTCCTATAGGTATATTATTAAGTATAGGTACAATATATGCATTACAAGGAGTACTAGAATTGTTAATGAAACAAAACACTCCTCTTTCAATTGTAAGTATTGATATAAATGTATTAATCATGAGTTCAACTTTAACTATAATAGCAGTGTATATATCAAGTTTTTTACCTGCTAGATATGTAGGTAATATATCACCGTTAGTTGCAATTAGTAGTAGAGCATCAATAAAAAAGGAATCGATTAAAAGAATAAAAAATAAAACATTGAATAAAATATTAAACTTTAAGGCATTAATGGCTCTTAAAAATATAGGACGTAATCCTAAAAGATGTACTGTAATGATATTATCAGTTATAGTAAGTGCTACTTTATTTATTACATTTACTACATTAGTACAAGATGCAATAAAGTTAAGAGGTACAAACTACGAGTATCAAAATATTGAATTAGAAATTAATACTAACTCAGAAGTTGATAATAGTAAAGTTGATAAAAACTTAATAACTAAAATTAGAAACATAGATAATGTTAATAAAGTTTATTTAAAATATCCAATACTATCTGGTAAAACACAGATTAGTGAAGATAAAAAAGTCAAAGAAGCTGGAGATATATATGAAATAGGAAACTTTAATGGTGTTTCAAAGGAACTTATGTATACTAACATTAATGTATATGATAAAGTAGCACTAGATGTTTTGAAAAAACACTTAATAAGTGGAAAAATTAATATTGATGATATAAATTCGCAAAATGGTGTAATATTAGTATCTAATGGAAGCGCTAGAGATAACACTACTAAAAAAAGATATACAGGGAAATTAACTAATTATAAAGTAAACGATGAAATAATCATAATAGATGATTATGGAAAAGAACACAAGGTAAAAGTAATGGGGATCATTGAAAATAATATATTTGAAAGAGAATTTCAAAAAAATGTATTATCTTTAATTACAACAGATACAGTTAGAAAGAATTTAAGTAATAAAGATGTTGAAATAGCAAATATAGCAATTGATTTAAAAGATCCAGAATTACATCTAAAAAATTATGAAGAAATCTATAAAATGATAGAAGAAAATCAAGATTATAGTATAGTAGACTGGGTAGATTTTAATGCTACTCAAAAAAGTGGTGTTTTATTGATTCAAGTATTGGTATATGGATTTATGTTTGTAATTACTTTAATAAGTAGTATAAATATTATAAATACAATCACTATGAATATAACACTAAGAAGAAAAGAACTATCGGTACTTAAATCTATAGGTATGTCACAAAAAGATTTAAAGAAGATGATAATGTACGAAGGAGTATTCTATGGTTTAGTTGGTGGAGTTATAGGTTCTATAGCTGGATGTGGTTTCACTTATATTATATATGACGTGTTAGAAGAAATCATAGGACTACCATGGAGACTACCTTTAAAACTTTGTATAATCACAATTGTAGTATCGATAATAATAAGCTTTTTATCTACATTAATACCAATGAGAAAAATTGAAAAAGACAATGTAATTGAAGCTATAAGAGAAGGTTAGTAGTATAGGAGGATTTCATGGACAAAATATTATTTGTAGAAGACAACATGAAAACCATCTTAACAACTTATGAACCGATAAGTATATTTCGGATAGTTTTAAAAATTACTAAGAAGCTAAAAGATGAGTCCTGTATTATACAGGAGTCATCTTTTTTAATGTCCATGTTTTCTTTTGTTATTATAATAATCTATACAGTTAGATATTGTACTTCTTAATCTTATGCTCTTTGCTAGCTTTAGCTAGATATTTACTTTCTATATTAATTAACCTGTCATTTATTTAGAATTATAGTTAAAGTGTATATGAAAATAGGGTTACAGTTAAGTTAACAATAGATGAGTGGCTTTTTACTTTAATAATTATAGCATGTACACAGTATCATATGATATATTTAGATGGGTTAAAAATTATTAGAAAAAAATATATATAATTAGTATTAATTAATGAAGTACTAGAGTTATACTTTATGCTATTAGTATAAAGAAGTTT
>NZ_JAKEDR010000115.1 GCF_023653455.1 Paraclostridium ghonii | reverse complement strand
GTGATTTCAGAATCTGCAAATGGATGGACAAAAGAATTAAACCTAGTAAGTTGGAATGATAGGCCAGCTAAATTTGATATAAGAGATTGGGATGAAAATCATCAAAAAATGGGTAAGGGATTAACTTTAAGCATAGATGAGTTGAGAGAACTTAAAAAGGTATTAAATGAAATGAATTTATAAAATAGAATAATTTCTTATGAACTCTATATGATAAACATTAATAAAAAATGTTTATTATATAGAGTATTTTTATGAGGAAAAACTAATTTATATTTAAATACACTTTATATAGCTAAAGTTAATGGTTTCATAGGTAATTATTATTATTGAAAAGGGGATTAAATACTAAAGGAGATAAAATGGAAGAAATTTAGATAATTATAAAGGAAATTAAAATAATATGTAGAAATTTAATATGAAAAGGAGGTGGATATATGATAGATAGAGTAAAAGAACTATCTGATAAAAATTATGAAAGGATAAAAGATATAAGGCATTTGATACACATGCATCCCGAAATTGGATTTGAGGAATTTAAAACTTCAAAAATTATAGTAGGTGAGTTAGAAAAGCTCAATATAGAAGTGAAGTCTAATATAGCTAAAACTGGTGTGGTAGGATTATTGAGAGGAAAACACGAAGGAAAAACTGTTATGTTAAGAGCTGATATGGATGGACTGAAGTTAGAAGAAAAAATAAATTTGCCATACAAATCGAAAGTTCCTGGAATGATGCATGGATGTGGGCATGATGGACATGTTGCATCTCTTTTAGGAGCTGCTATGATATTGAGTGCATTAAGAAATGAATTAAAAGGAAATATAAAGTTTGTATTTCAACCTGCAGAAGAGACAGAAGGTGGAGCAAAACCTATGATAGAAGAAGGTATATTAGAAAATCCTAAAGTCGATGCTGTGTTTGGGGGACATCTATGGGGATCAATTAAAGAAGGAGAAATACATGTAAAACATGGAGCTATGATGGCAGCACCAGATACGTTTAAATTTAAAGTAATAGGTAAAGGTGGTCATGGAGGATCTCCTCATTTGACTATAGATCCAATTGTTATAACGTGTCAAATAGTAAGTACAATACAAACTATAGTTAGTAGAAAAAATAACCCATTAAATCCATTGGTAATTACATGTGGGAAAATAAAAGGTGGAGATTCTCACAATATAATACCTAATGAAGTAGAGGTATCAGGAACTGTGCGTACATTTGATGAACAAACTAGATCCGAGGTAGCTAAATTAATGGAGGATATAATAAAAGGTATATGCATATCTCAAGGAGCTACGTATGAGTTTGAATTTGAAAAAAAGTTTCCTCCTCTTATCAATGATTATGAAATGACAGATTTAGCTAAAGTTTCATTAGAAAAAGTAGTAGGAAAAAATAATGTAAAAGAGTTGAAAGAAGCTACTATGGGGGCTGAAGATTTCTCATATTATATAAAGGAAGTTCCAGGATCATTTTTCTTTGTTGGGATAGCTGAGGATGAAAATAATCCAGTTATTCATCATAATCCATATTTTAAATTCGATGATAAAAATTTAAAAATATTAAGCGAGAGTTTAGCACAAGTAGCAATAGATTTTTTAAATAAATAATTTAGGAATAAGTAATATTATAATGTCGAAGAAATATAGAAGTGAAGTATATAGGTTGAAAAAATGTAAATAATATTTTATGGAAAATTATTAATGTATTTAAAAATATTAAAAAGAGAGGCTGCTTTAATGTTTTATAAATATATTTTAGATGAAACAATGTATAGCAAATTAAAAAGTCAGAATATTGTGTTTTTTAAGACTGAATAAAGTCTTAAATATATTTAGAAAACTTTAGTAGAAAGGTATACAATTTGAAGGCTAAATCTATATATAAGAAAGAAGGCAAATCTTTAATATTAGATAAAGTATTAGATAAAATTGAAAAAGTGGGAAATAAACTTCCAGATCCTGTTACTATATTTATAATTCTATGCATAGTAGTAATGATAGTATCTGCATTAATTTCAAATAGCAAAATATCTGTAGTTCATCCAATGACCAAAGAGACAGTAAAAGCTGTAAATCTATTAGAAAAATCTCAATTACAAAACTTTTTAGGAAACATAGTTTCAAATTTCCAAGGGTTTGCACCTCTCGGATTAGTATTAGTAACTATGCTTGGAGCTGGAGTAGCTGAAAAATCAGGATTTATGGAATCTTTAATGAAAAAAAGCATAAGTAAAGTTCCGAAAAAATTAATCACATTAACTATAATATTTGTTGGTATAGTTTCAAATGCTGCAGGTGATGCAGGATTTATAGTATTACCTCCTCTTGCAGCAATAGTATTTTTGGGTATAGGAAGACACCCGCTAGTAGGTATGTTTGTTGGATATGCAGGGGTTGCAGGTGGATTTGCAGCCAATATTATGGTAAACATGTCTGATGTATTATTAATAGGATTTACAACACCAGCAGCTCAAATTATGGATCCTAACTATATTGGAAATCCAGCTATTAATTTTTATTTTAAATTTGTAGCTACAATACTTTTGACTATTGCAGCTACATTTGTAACAGAAAGATATATAGAGCCTAGATTTAAAAAATATGAAGACTTATCTGAAGATAGCGATGGAAAGGATAATCAATTAACCGATATAGAGTCAAAAGGATTAAAATATGCATTATATGCGTGTGGGATTGTATGTTTATTATTAATCATTCTATGCATAGGAGATAATGCATTTATGAGAGATGCAAAAACTGAATCATTATTATCAAGCAATGCACCTTTAATGAAAGGGATAGTACCTATTATACTTATAATATTTTTAGTGCCTGGATTGGTATATGGAAAAGTTACGAAAAGTATAAAAAATGATAAAGATTTAGTATGTATAATGGGAAAATCAATGAGTGATATGGGGGCATATATAGTTTTAGCATTTGCAGCTGCTCAGTTTTTATATCTATTCAACGAAAGCAATTTAGGAACTATATTATCTATAGAAGGCGCAAAATTATTATCAAATGCTGGTATTGGAGGAAAAGGTTTAATTGTAGGATTTATATTTTTATCAGCCTTTATAAATTTATTTGTAGGTAGTGCATCTGCAAAATGGGCGATTATGGCACCTATATTTATTCCAATGTTTATGTTACTTGGATATGACCCAGCACTTACTCAAATGGCTTATCGCATAGGAGATTCTATAACAAATCCAATAAGTCCATTATTTCCTTTTTTTCCTATACTTTTAGCATTTGCAAAGAGATATGATAAGGATATTGGAGTAGGAACTGTAATAGCTAATATGATACCTTTTTCATTTGCATTTTCTATAGTTTTAATTGCATTATTAGTTATATTCATGGCAATGGGGTTACCATTAGGGCCAGGTGGAGGAATATGGTATAATTTGATTTAGTTGCTTATTCTAAGGAAAATTAATTGAACTGATATACTTTGGATTTAATAATAAGATGCATGAAGTTTAGTTAAATAAATAATTAACAAACAAGCAGATGAATTAGTAAGCATATCAATTACTTAAATTTATCTGCTTGTTTTGTTTTATAGATAAATATGTATTTTTAAATTACGATTATAAATTATAAAAGCATTTCAAAAGTATAAAAGATTATTTTAAAAGACAATAATAAATATGATATAATAAAGTTTACGGAAAATAGGAAGTTTAAAAGGAGCGTGTACATAAATGAAATGGGCAGAAATAACTATTAAGACAACAACTGAAGCAGTTGAAGCTATAACTAATATATTATATGAACAAAATGTAGGTGGAGTGTCTATAGAAGATCCTAAAGATTTTAAATTTCAAAAGAAACATGAATATGATTGGGATTTTGTTGAGGAAGAGATATTTAACAGCGGATATGAAGGTGTTATAATAAAGACTTATATAACAGAAGAAAGAGATGTATCTGATGATATAAAAATAATAAAAGAAAAAATAGAAGGACTTAAAGAATTTGGAATAGATGTAGGAGAAGCCGTAGTTGAACTTTCACAAGTAGATGAAGAAGATTGGGCAAATGAGTGGAAAAATTACTATAAGCCAACAAAAATAGGTGAAAAAATAGTAGTAAAGCCAACTTGGGAAGAATATGAAGCTACAGATACAGACTTAATAATAGAATTGGATCCAGGTATGGCATTTGGAACGGGTACACATGAAACTACAAGTATGTGTATAAGAGAATTAGAAAAATATGCAAGAGAAGATTCTAAGGTTTTTGATATAGGTTGTGGAAGCGGAATACTTGCAATAGCAGCAGCAAAATTAGGGGCTAAAAATGTATTAGCTATTGACTTAGATGAAGTTGCTGTAAAAGTTTCTAAAGAAAATATAGAATTAAATAAAGTAGAAGGCAGTGTTAATGCACTTCATGGAAACTTAATGGAAGTTGTAACTGACAAAGCTGATATAGTTGTAGCAAATATAATAGCAGACATAATAAAGATACTAGCAAAGGATATAAAACAATTTATGAAAGATGACGCTGTATTTATATCTTCAGGAATAATACATGCTAAAGTAGATGAAGTTAAAGAATCTTTAACTCAAAATGGACTTGAAATAGTACATGTAGAGTCTTTAGGTGAATGGAACGCTATAGTATCTAAAATAGCAAAGTAGGTGAAATAAGTGGATAGATTTTTTGTAGGAAAGCAAAACATAAACCTTGAAAACAATAAATGTATCATAGAGGGTGAAGATGTAAAACATATTTCTAAAGTTTTAAGATGTAGAATTGGAGAAGAGTTAGAGATATGTGATAATGACAACAATGAATATATATGTGAGATAATTAATATAGATAAGTATCAAGTTGAACTTAACATACTAGAGATTGTTGATGTAAAAAGAGAATCTGATTTAAAAATAAAAGTATATCAAGGTCTTCCAAAAGGTCCTAAGATGGAAATGATACTTCAAAAACTAACAGAAGTTGGCGTAGATGAAATAATATTAGTTCAGACAAAAAGAACTGTTGTCAAAGTTGATGATAAAAAAGAAGATAAGAAAATCGAAAGATGGGAAAGGATAATCTATGAGGCTGCAAAGCAAAGTAAACGTGGCAAAATTCCTAGGTTAAGAGGAGTTTTAAGCTTTAAAGAAGCTCTAGATGATATGAAGACAAATAACTTAAATATAGCCCCATATGAAAATGAAAGAACAAAATCGATTAAACAATCAATAAAAGGTGTAGATATAAAAAATATAGGTATTTTCGTAGGTCCAGAAGGTGGATTTGAAGATGTTGAAATTAAATCTATAGAAGAAATAGGCGGACAATCAGTTTCTCTTGGACCTAGAATTCTAAGAACTGAAACAGCATCCCTTGTTGCATCATCTATAGTACTATATGAATTAAGTGACTTAGGAGGAAATAATTAAAGTGAAAAAGGTAGCTTTTTATACTTTAGGATGTAAAGTAAATCAATATGAAACAGAAGCTATGCTTGAGATGTTTAAAAAAGATGGATACACTCAAGTTGATAGTGAAGAGTTTGCGGATGTTTATGTTATAAATACATGTACAGTAACGCATATGAGTGATAGAAAATCACGTCAGTATATAAGAAGAATGAAAAAGAAAAATCCAGATGCAATAATAGCTGTTGTTGGTTGTTATTCTCAAGTTTCTCCAGAAGAAATTTTAGAGATAGAAGAAGTAAACTTAGTTATGGGAACTAATGAAAGAAGACAAATAGTTGATGAAATCAGAAAATTAGATTCATCTAAAAAAGCTAGCACAGTTGATGATATAATGAAAGTAAGAGCATTTGAGGAAGTAGAGATAAATCAAGCAAATGGAAGAACTAGAGCATTCATGAAAATTCAAGATGGATGTGATAGATTTTGTTCTTACTGTATAATACCTTATGCAAGAGGTGGAAAAGTAAGAAGTAGGGATTTAGACAGTGTAGTAAATGAAGCTAAAAAGTTAGCGCATAACGGATATACAGAAATAGTTTTAACTGGAATACATGTTGCATCTTATGGAAAAGATGTTAAAGATGCGAAAATTAATTTATTAAGTGTTATAAAGGCTATAAACGAAATTAAAGGTGTTAAGAGAATAAGGTTAAGTTCAGTGGAACCTATATTAATGACAGATGAATTTATAGATACAGTTTCAAAAATGCAAAAGGTATGTCCTCATTTTCATTTATCATTACAAAGCGGATGTGATGATACATTAAAAAGAATGAATAGAAGATACACTACAAGTGGATATAAGGAAATAGTTGATAAATTAAGAGAAAAAATGCCTAATGTGGCAATAACTACAGATGTAATAGTTGGATTCCCAGGAGAAACTAATGATGAGTTTAATCAAACTTATAAATTCTTAAGTGATATAAAGCTTTCACAAATGCACGTGTTTAAGTATTCTCCTAGAAAAGGAACACCAGCAGCTACTATGGAAAATCAAATAGATCCTCAAATGAAACAACTTAGAAGCGATAAGTTAATATCGTTAAATAAAAAGAACTTTAGTGAATTTGCAACAAATTTTATAGGTGAAGAAATTGAAGTATTATTTGAACAAAACATAGAAGGAAACAAATATGAAGGATTAACACCTAACTATATAAGAGTAGTAGTAGAAAGTAAAGAAGATATACATGGAAAGATATTAAATACTAAAATATTACATGTGAAAGATGAATATGTAGAAGGAATTTTAGTATAACATGTAGAAATAATAAGTCTTAAAAAGATAGGAGGTGTAAGTATGAGTTGTATATTCTGTAAAATTATAAACGGAGAGATACCATCAAGTAAAGTTTATGAAGATGATAAAGTCTTAGCTTTTAATGATATAAATCCTGTTGCGCCATTACATGTTTTAGTTATACCTAAAGAACATTATGAATCTATAATAGATATAGGGGAAGAAAATATGGATATAGTTGCACATATTCATAAGATTATTAATAAAATAGTTAAAGAAAAAGGATATGACAAAACTGGATTTAGAATAATAAATAACTGTGGAAGTGATGGGTGTCAAGAAGTTAAGCACATTCACTACCACATTTTAGCCGGAAAGAAACTAGACTGGTATGATGCTGAGAAGTAATTATATAAATTAAATTTTTGGGCGTATTATTCATAAAAATACTTGAAAAAATAAAAAAATTAGTTTATAATAAACAAAGTGTGAGGTTGTAATGCATATTATGCAGATATAATCGAGTTACAGTCCCAGCATAATTTGCGCTATCGGAGGGAGGGAAAAAGAATGTCAGAAGTAAGAGTAAGAGAAAACGAAACATTAGACAGCGCTTTAAGAAGATTTAAGCGTTCATGTGCTATGTCTGGCATAATGTCTGAAGTAAGAAAAAGAGAACACTATGATAAGCCAAGCGTAAGACGTAAGAAAAAAGCTGAAGCTGCAAGAAGAAAAAACGCTAAGAAATAATTTTTGTAGATAAGAGGTGAAGGGATATGTCCCTTAAAGCAAAGTTGCAAGAAGACTTAAAACTTGCTATGAAAAACAAAGATAAAGTAAAAAAATCTGTTGTTACATTAATAAGAGCTGAGATCAAGCAGCGTGAAGTTGACACTAGAACAGAACTTGGTGATGACGAAATTATAGACGTAATAACAAAACAGTTAAAGCAACGTAGAGATGCTATGACTGAATTTGCAAAAGCATCAAGAGACGATTTAGTTCAAGAAGCCGAAGCTGAGATTGAAGTATTAATGGAATACCTACCTCGACAGCTGAGCAAAGAAGAATTAAATGAGATAGTCAAAGAAACTATATCTGAAGTAGGAGCTAATTCTATGAAGGATATGGGCAAAATCATGGCAGCTATAAAACCTAAAACAAAAGGTAGAGCTGACGGAAAAATGATAAATGAGTTAGTTAAATCTAACTTACAATAGATAAAAAAACCTAGAGTATTTACTCTAGGTTTTTTGCTTGTTGTTTTAAATTATTTGTCCAAAAAATTGTAATAATCTTATTATTGCGTACATATTTATAAATTAAATAGAGGATAAAGAAAGGGTGAATTCATTGATTATATCTACAAAAGAAATAAAAAAGTTTATAATAAGTGTTTTAATACCTATTATGGTTGGATTTTCTAGTAGTTTTATAGCTGAATTTTTAAGTCAAACAAGTACAAGTACATATTATTCAAATTTAATAAAACCAGGATTTTTCCCTCCGTCATACATATTCCCTATAGTGTGGACTATTTTATATGTACTTATGGGAATATCAGCTTATTTAATTTCTAAAAAAGGATTGAATACCCTTAAAGTCAGAGACGCTATGTTTTATTATTATTTACAATTAGGATTGAATTTTATATGGTCTATTTTATTCTTTGGATTAGGACTTAGATTTACTGCATTAATAGTTCTAGGGATTATGATATTAGTTGTATTAATTATGATAATTAAATTTTTTAAAATTGACAAAAGAGCAGCTTATATAAATTTACCATATTTAGCTTGGTTATTTTATGCATTCTTTTTAAATTATGTTATATGGTCAATAAATAGATAAAAAATAAAAGCCGGCTTGGCTTTATTTTTTTACTAAATAAAAGTCTCAAAATTTATTGTAGGAACATACTGTTATATTAAGACTTTAAAACTAATACAAGTAATTAAAATATAAAAAGGACATAGAATATATTAAGGGGGTTATGTGTATGATAGAAGTTCCTACTGATTTGCAGGTAAATCAACCTACAGTTACTATTTTGGGCAATACATTTATAAGCATAGAAAACTACAAATCTATACTAGAATACGATGTGAATTTAATTAAAATAAAAACAAAGTTAAATACTATAAAAATATGTGGAGAAAATTTATATTTAAAGCACATTACTGATATGGAGATAGGAATAAAAGGAATTATATATAGTGTAGAATACACTACATAGGGGGGAATTACACTTGATAAGTTATATTAAAGGTTACTATGTAGTAACTATAGAGGGAATAAATACAGAAAAATTTTTAAATACGGTTATAAGAAACAAAGTGAATATTTACGATGTAAAACGGGTTTCAAACACTAAGATTGAGCTTAAAGTAGATAGGAAAAGTATGAGAGCATTTAAAAATATTTATAGAGGAAGTAAGTTTGAAGTCAAGATAAAGCAAAAAACGGGATTGCCTTTTTTTGCTAGGCGTGTATATAGATATAAAGGAATGTGGATAAGCGCTTTATTTTCGTTAATTTTGTTAATGAGCACATCCTTATTTGTAACGGATGTGTATATACAGGCTCCGGAAGGAATCAACAAAGTACTTGTAAGAAAAGAACTTGAAAAAGCAGGAGTAAAGCCTGGAGTTTATAAAAAAAATATAGATAGAAAAGAAGTAAGAGACCAAATAATGGGAGGATTTAATGATATAGCGTATGTATCAATAAATGTAAAAGGAACTAATATATTTGTTACAGTAACAAAAAAAGATGAGTCATTAGAAGAGAAAAAAGAAACTAATTATTGTAATATAATTGCTAAAAAAAATGGTATAATAGAAAAGGTGATACCAAGAAGTGGTAAGCAAGTAACTAATGTAGGCGATATAGTAAGAAAAGGAGATGTTTTAGTATCGGGATCTAATACTAAATCTTTACCTGAAGTGTGGGCGACTACTTTTTATGAGTCCAAACAGAGCACAAATTACATAGAAAAAGTTAAAACAAGAACAGGAAACAAAAAAACAGTTTATACCTTTAACTTTTATGATAATAAGTATACATTAAGAAGAAATATAGATTTTAAAAATTATGAAATAGAAAATAAAGAACATGAGTTAGCTATTGGAAATTACACATTCCCATTAAAAATAAAGTCTAGTATTTTTCATGAAGTTAATGTTAAAGAAATTGAAAAGAATAAAGACGAAGTAAAAGAAGAGTTAAAACAAAAATCTCTTAAAGAACTTGAATATACTATTCCTGTTGATTCTAGATACAAGGATGTTAAACATAAATATAAAGTTAAAAAAGATAAATTAGAGTACATAATAACTGTCACAACTTTAGAAAATATAGCTAAGGTAAATTCCTTAAGTAAATCAGAGGCTGAAGAGTTGATTAGACAAGAAAGTAAACCAAAAGAAGGCGAAGAAGAAGTACCTTCAAATCCAGAGAAAAGACCTATTAATGATATAAGAAATGAATTTAAGGATATAAATAAAGATAAAAATGCAAAAGATAAGGATGAAGTTCAAACAAGGGATAACTAAGGAGGATAAGCATTGATAGTACAAAAGAGTTTTGAAATAACAGATGATAGATTTGAGAGAGAACTATTTGGCAACTTTGATGAAAATATAAAAATAATAGAAAAGAATTTAAATGTAGATGTACTATTAAGAGAAGGGAATATAGTTTTAATAGGACAGACTAAAAATGTGGAAAAAACTATAGAATTCATAAATGAGTTATATAAAAATTTTAAAATAGGCAAAACTTTAGATAAACAAAGCATTAAGTATGCTATAGATTTATTAAATGAAGGAAATAAGGAACAAATAGAAGAATTAGAAGATACTATAGCGGTAACAAAAAAAGGAAAAGAAGTTAAACCTAAAACATTGGGGCAAAAACATTATATAAATCTTATTAGAAATAATGACATAACTCTTGGGGTTGGTCCAGCAGGTACAGGTAAAACGTATCTTGCAGTTGCTATGGCTGTTAGGGCATTTAAAAAAGATGAAATAAGCAGAATTATATTAACTAGACCGGCAGTTGAAGCAGGAGAAAG
>NZ_JAKEDR010000114.1 GCF_023653455.1 Paraclostridium ghonii | reverse complement strand
CTATTTGTTTTGTAATTTTTAATAATAATTGTTTAACTAATAAAAATACAATTACTTAAACAATTTGTTTTATAATTTATTGTATAAATTGTATTCAATTAGTTTGTATTTCTATCTTTTAACTTTTTTATTCCTACTATTTTTATCATATTCTTTTGCTAATTTATCTATATTAAAATCACTTGGAAGATTATTTTTAGTTGTATCTAAAGGTCCTTCCAATATACTCATTATTGTTTTATTAACAGTTGTATTTTTTAACTTTGATATAGCTTTTAACAATTTTAAATCTTCATCATTAAAGTATATTGACATAGAAACTTTCTTATTTACCTTTTTATCTTCTTCCATATCTAATAAATTAAGTGAATTACTTATTACTTCATCTTCTTCAAATTTACTTTTTAATTTATCATCTACTTTTGACTTGTAATTTTTTTTAGGTAGCTCTACTTTTTCTTCATCTACTAAAAATTTATCGATTCCCATATTCTACAACACATCCTTTTCTTTTAACTCTTCTATCAATTCACTAAATTCTTCTCTAACCTTGTGACTTCTTTTCATCTTTTTGCAATAATCTTCTATATCTAACTTATTTAATATTGCATTTTTAATTAAAGTTGTATCACTTAATTTTTTATCTAGTAAATCTTTTTTAATATCTTCAAATTGATTTAAATAATCATTAAATATATCTCCTGTAGAAAGTTTTCTTTCTGTATATGAGTTTATAATTACCGCTCTTTTAGCTGTGTTTTCCATTTCCATATCCACTAAGTCTTGATTAAACTTCTTGTAAAATAATTCGCATCCTCTTATAGAGGCTATATCTTGAAACTCTAAAGGCGTTATAATCGAATCTGATACTATCATAAAGTTTCTAGCAATTAGATCATATGATGGAGATAAATCTATAAATACATAATCATAACTTTTTAAAGTTTTTATATTAGATTTGAACCATCTCCAAACTGATTTTTCTCTGTTAGTCTTAGTTGTAAGAAATTCAGAAAGAACACTTAAACTTAAATCAGATGGTATTAAATCTATATTAGAATATGTCGGAAGTGGAGATTTAATTATAACTTCCTCTGCGCTTGAATTATCAGTTAAGGCTTCAAACATAGTTTTATTATTATGAGTAACTTTGTATAAAAATTGAGTTAAGTTTGCTTGAGTGTCTGCATCGATGATTAAAACTTTGTTATCTTCTTTACTTAATTTAATAGCAGTTAAGGCAGTTAGAGTTGTCTTTCCTACTCCACCCTTTACATTAAAAAATGAACATATTTTCAAAATACTTCCTCCTTGTAAATTAAACAAATTTAATAAAAATTTGTTTGATTATTTGTTAAACTATTTTTTGTATAAATTGTTTTTTAATTTGTATTTTAAATTGTATAACTAATTGTTTTCAATTTGTTGTATTAATTGTATAACTAATTGTATTTTAACTAGTTATATTATTAGTTTATCAATTTGTATTATAACTTGTCAATACAATATACGAATATATTCGGAAATGTTTTATTAAGCCATTTGTATCTTTGAAAAAAATTAAAATGCCCTAATTTATATTTACTAGATAAGTATCTAAAATCCTTTAATTTTAATAAAAGATAATTCTTATAATTACTAAGTAACTGTACAGAAAGGGGTACTTAATCAATTTATAAAATAATGACTAAAAATTTAATTATTACTAGGTTAATTTCCGTTTTTTATATAGATTTTCAACAAAGTTAATTAAAACCGTTAATTTTATTATGTTTTATAATTTTAAGTACCTAAAAAACGAATGCACTATTATAAAATAATACATTCGTTTATATTACTAAGGTTACGGTACTTGTTATGTATTTTTTCCTACAGACTCAACTAAATTGATTAAATATTTCATGGGTATTAAAAATTTATATTTGTAATGCTTCTTCTAAATGTATTTCAAAGTTCTTATTTTCTAAATGGTATTCTATTGTTGGAATTGAAAATTTAAGATCTTCGTGAGAGGTTAGTATTACAATTGAATTTTTTGAAATCTCTTCAATTATATTAACTATCTCATCTGTATTTTTCTTATCAATAGAAGAAGTAATTTCATCAAATAAATATACATCAGGGTCGGTTACAATCGCTCTTGCAATACATAATCTTTGAATTTGTCCACCTGATAAATTAGTTCCATTTTTATTTATAATTGTATCGTATTTTTCAGGTAGAGATATTATAGTTTCATGTATATTTAATTTTTTACAAACATTTTCTATATCATCTAAGTCGATATCTCTATATAATGCTATATTTTCCTTAATTGACATAGAAAATAAATAATTTTCTTGTGTAATATAACTTATCTTGTTTCTTATAAATTTTGTATCTATATGTTTTAGTTCTGTATTATTTAATAGTATTTCACCAGTATAGTTTTCTAAAAAACTACTTAGTATATTAAGTAGTGTAGTTTTTCCAGATCCACTTTCTCCCTTAATTATATATATATTATTTTTAGAAAATTTAAGATTAGTGTTTTTTAAAATCTCAATATTTTCATTTGTAGAATATGATAAATTTCGTACTGTTAATTCTTCAATTGAAGAGCTTAATTTGGATTTTTTAATTTTTTCAGTTATTTTTTCTATATTGTATTTTAACACTTCATTAACTCTTGTTATAGAAACAGATATTTGTTGAATAGTAGAGTTAAGTTTAGAAAACATAAGCAATGTCCCTTTAAATCCTTCTGCATATTCATTAAATGCTGTTAACATACCCAAAGTAAGTTTGCCATTAAAAATCAAATATACTGCAATTACTATGTTTAAAACATTTATAACAAAAGTTATCCAACTAGTTAAAATTTGAGATATAAGTTCAATTTTAAACTTTTTAATTTTCAAGAAATTAAGAGTCTGAAGATCTTTTCTAAATATATTATTTCTTTTACTTTCGGCATTAAATATTTTTAAAAATTTCCATCCATAAAGCGATTCATATAAAAATGAGAGAAACTTATCATGATTATTTCTATACTCAATTTCTTTATTTTTTATTTGTTTCCCTGAATACATAAACAATATGCCTGTTATAGGGAATGTTAAAATTATAATGAATGTTAATAATGGACTTATATAAATCATAAATATAAAAGAAATTATCATGTTTATAAATTGTATTAAAATATTAAGATTATCTGAAATTAAACCTGAAAAAACGCTTGCATCATCTTCTATATTATTAATTAGCTTTCCTTTATCGTTTTTTAGAAATTTAGAATATGGCATTTCTAATATTGAACTAAATATATTGTCTTTCATATTCAGTTCTAAATTATAAGTAAGTTTAATTAACATGGTGCTATCTATATAATTTAATATAGTAGATATAGCAAAAATTAAAAACATACATAATAAATTTAATTTAATTAAATACATTGATTTATTTATAATAGCATTAATTATATTTCCAAATAGTAAAGGAGTGGCTAGTTGTAAAATATTTGATAAAATCATTAGAATAAATATTATAGATAGTTTAATTCTACTAACTTTTAAGCTCTTTATAGTTTTATAAAATAGTAGTAAATCTTGTTTATATTCCTGTAGCACACTATATACCTCCTTAAATATGGGGTTGATTGTAAATTGAAATTAAGTAATATTCATTAATATTGAATATAAAAAAATAAAATACTACTTACTTTTTTGTAAGTAGTACTTTTTAAGTAAATTAATTAATAAGTCATTCTATTTGCTGCCATATTACGGTTAGCAACTAAATTGTCTGTATTCCCAGATTGGCAATTACAACCACAAGAGAAGCAACTATTTCCAACTTGGCTTCTACCAGAAATATGAGATGAGTCAGTAAAACAAATACATCCACCTCTAGGGTTTCTAGATATATCCCCACCTTGTACAGTTTGTCCTAATGGATTTACAATTTTCATTTAAAATTCCCCCTTGATATTATTTTTATATAAAAGGATTTTATTAAATTAATAAAATTCTTTTAAAGCAATTATTGATTATAAATATATTTAACTAACTACTATATCATTTAAATAAGCTAATGATTTAGGGTTATTTTCTAAAATCTCATGATATCTAACTAGATTGCTTTCTATTTCTTGTCTATGACCTAAACAATGAGCATGTCTATATGATATATGTATACCATCTTCATCATAACAATTCATATAACATAGTGAACATATATGGACTGCCCAACAGTCATTACAGTATTTTGATGCTTCATTTGTAAAATCTTCAATATAATATTTTCTTATTTTATCAAAATTTATACCTTCATCTACATTTCCTATAAATGGTGATGGACCTATTCTTTCGCATACTGAAAAATTCCCATCTACTGTAAGATATAATTTTCTTGCACTAGGAATACAACATCCATTCATATAGTGTACCTTAGCTGGTTGATCTATCAACATTCTTTTATGTATAGCATGTAGCCCCTTATCTATAAAATCCTTAGAAATTAATGGATTTTTATCTATAGCAGATTCTCCTGAATTTATCTTTTCAATATTCCAGTCTGATAAAGGATTTGATTCTTTTTCCACACTTTTTGCAACTTTTTTTTCTTCTTCAGTACCTACACCTAAATATTCGAATTCTTTATTCCCAGTTGTAATATAAGATGTTGTAATATTTGATCCATTTGGAATCCATTCTGAGACATTATAAAAGTCTTGTATTTTTTCAAAAGTTTCTTTACTTGTATCATCTAAAACTATATTAAAGTGAATTCTTTTAGATGCATTTTCTCCTTCGGCCTTAACTAAATTGCTTAAACCTTTCATTGTTTTTTCAAAAGAACCTGTTTCATCAGCAAAAACTCTATTTTTATTATGAATTAATTCTGGTCCATCTAAGCTAATTGTTGTAAAATAATTTTCTAATGATGATAAGTAGCTTGCAATTTCCTCAGTAATTAATGTAGCGTTTGTAGTCATATTATAATGCAATTTTTTATTAGATAATTTTTTATTACAATAGTCTATAGATTGTTTTATTAAATCAAATTTAAGTAAAGGTTCTCCACCATAAAAAGAAATAAATGCTTCATCTTCTGTTGATAATGCTAATAAATCAATAGCTTTCTTTATTACGTCAAATGTAATATCTTTTTTTCCAAAAGTACGAAATCCACCTTGATCCTCATGATATACACAGTATTTACAACGTAGGTTACAACGTTCTGTCATTTCTATTGAAAGGTTTTTCATTTGTGTATCTTCTATTTTGTAATTATTAATATCTACATTATTAAAATGCATAGTTTTTATAGGCTGCATTTGTAATATATTTTCACTTTGTACTACTTCTTCGACTTCATTCAATGCACTTAATAAGTCTTTATCCGACATACCTAGTTCAAATAGCTCATTGAAATTATCTGTATTCCATAAACACTCTAAAACACTATACACATTATCATTTACTTCAAATATTTTTCCTGTTCCAGAATCAAGAAAATATTTATTGTTATTTGTTTCAAATGGCTTTCCTAATCGTGAAAAGCGTAATCCTCCTTTTAGTTTAAGAAACATATCCTCAAACTTTTTATAATCCCCGATTAATGCTTTTGTTTCGTTCATAGAGATCCCCCTTGATATATGATTATTTTATATAATAAATTAAAATTTAGGCTTTATATTAGATTTCTAAAATTGTTTAAAAAGAGAAAAAATAAAGTGATGATATTTCTAGAGATGATTTTTGGTTGTTATAAATTTAACCTCTTTCAAGATGCGTTTGCCTTTCCTAAATAATAGTAATGGAAAAAAATGGTAATGTAAACATTTTTTTATTAATTCCGTTTTTTTTGTAAAAATTATATAAATAATATATATATTTGCTTATTATACTTTAAAATTAAAGTTTTAAGTGTTTTGATTCTTTAAATAAGAGTAATATCAACCTTGAAAAATATACATATTTTTCAAGGTTTTTTCAATGTAAATTAACAAATTTAACAAGAGGTTGTTAATTTATTATTTTGAATTGATTGTATTTATATTTGTTAATGTATTTATTAAAAAATAGTTAAATAAATTCATAAACAAATTGTAAAATAATTAGTTAATTAAATTGTAATACAAATTGCAAATAAAATATTCCGATTATTTGAAAATACTTTGTTAAGCCTTTTTTATTCTTAGGATATATTTTAATATACTAATTGATATTTACTAAATAAATGTCTAAAAAACTTTATTTAGATTTTATTTTTTACAATTAAATGCACTTGTTTTGATAAATAAAATTGATAAATTATGCATGTTAATTTTAAGCAGAAAAAAGTACTAAATAAAAATCTTAATATATACTTTTAGTATATAAGGATAGAGGTGGAATTTTTATGATAAATGTAAAATTAATAAATGTATGTCCAGTATTAATTTCAGAAGATATAGTAAATACAGTAAACTTTTATGTTAAAAAACTTGGATTTAACTATGCAAAACATAATGATAAAATTGATAATTTTGCAACCCTATACAGGGATTCGATTGAATTGGTAGTTGTTCAATCAAAGTTTGGAAAAGTTGAGTCAAATGCAAAAAGATATGGTGCAGGGTATGATATTTACATAAATCCAGATACTATTGGTGGGGTAGATCATCTTTATCATGAATTTTTATCAAATGGTGTTAAAGTGATAGAAGAACCAAGAAAAACAGATTATGGTTCTTATGAATTTGTTGTTGAAGATATTGATAAAAGATTGATAGGAATAGGGCTTATTTATGACAACAAAATCTACTTTAAGAATTCAGATTATATAAAGTAAAATAGTATTAAGTTGAATATGAACGCTGTCATCTCCGCACCCACATATTTATAAATAACTAAAAAATGAGGGTATGTACTAAAAACGCCCTAGGGAAACCCCTAGGGCATTAAACTTTAATTTAATTACTTAAATTAAAATAGAGGATGCTAATGCTAGGAAGATTGTAAACGAAAGCACCTTTTTAAACCTATTTAAATTAATGTCTTCAATATTTTTAGATACTAAAGAAAATACTCCTAATGATCCTATTAAAAATATTACAGAGTATATTGTATTATATTTATAATTAAACGTAGAGAATATCAATGCTCCTACAGTTTCTTTTACTATTGGCAAATTTATAGACAATAAAACCGAAAATATAGCAACCGAAATACATACAAACGAAATATTTTTTCTTGATTTTAACATACGAATTCTAATCCCCTCTCCCTTATGTGTAATACTTTACAATTATATATTGTGTTTAAATCTATTCATATCAATTTATTAAGTATTCATATTAAATATTTTCCAGTAACAATACTATCATAAAATTTGTCATTTTTTATAAAAATGGACTAACATGGGATAATCTTGGACTAAGATGAAAATATTAACCCTAAAGTAATTCTAAGTAGACTCGAAATGTGTAGTTATACATGATAAATTTACAAGCTTGACAAATATAGTTGTCATAAGTTATATTTAATAATGACAAATATAATTGTCATAATGACAATAAAAATAGTCAGGAGGGATTACGTGCCATTAAATAATCGCTTGAAAGAATATAGAGCTAAAATTAATGTAAATCAGACTGAAATGGGGATATTAGTTGGCGTATCTAGACAAACAATAAGCCAAATTGAACGAGGGGATTATTCTCCTTCAGTTACTTTAGCATTAAAAATAGCAAAGATTTTTAATGTAAGTGTAGAGGATGTTTTTAGTTATGAGGAGGACGGGGTTAATGAGTAATAAATGTATAAATGAAATTGAAAAAGAGGATAAAAAAGCTTTTAAAAGTTTTATAACTATACTAGTAATAGCTGGGATTGTTGGAGGCTTTTTAGGGTTCATGTCTGAAAATTTAAAACAAATTATTGGTGAGAATTTATCTATTTCTCTAATAAACATACTCAAAGAGATTACACCATTTGCAAATATTATTCTTTCTATATTAGTAATACTAATAAGCAAAATAATATACACTGATTCACGAAAAGGATATGAGTTATGGAAACAATCAAATGAAGATGACAATAGTATAGATAAAATTGAAGAAAATTTATCTTATTTAAATTTAATCGTTAGCGTAAATTGTATTATTGGAATTTTCTTTTATGGAATAGGAAAGGTGTTAATGCCTTTAGATAATAGAACTGGCAATCTTAGTTTTATAAAAGATATTTGTTTTTTAATAGGAATTATACTATGTGTTATATCTAATATACTAATTCAAAAGAAAATAATAAATTTCCGAAAAGAAATTAATCCATTATTAAATGGAAGTATATACGATATGAAATTTACTAAAAAATGGTTAGATAGTTGCGATGAATCTGCAAAGTTAGGCATGTTTAAAAGCTCTTATAAAGCATGTACTTGTGTATCTAGAACATGTATTATTCTTTGGTTATTTTGTATAATAGGTTATGATTTATGGGACTTTGGTATCATACCTATGGTTATTGTAACTATTATATGGTTAGTTCAAATAATTTCTTATTCTATGGAATCAATTAAATATTCAAAGTCAAAGTAAAGGTAAATACATATAATAAAAATAGGTAAACATAAAATATGATTTTTATATTTAACCTATAAGAAAGCGAAATTTCTCTTCCTCACCAAAGGGGGTGGAGGGTGTAAGCCTACCTTTAAGTGGATGATAATTCACTTAATAGCTGTATCCTGGTATATGTACTAGGATACAGCTATTTTTATTGAACTTATATCAATATATAGAATTTTAATGTAAGAGGTATATATGTTAAAACCAAAACTTTTAAATAGATATACATAGTTTTTTGTTTTTAATTTTATTGAATAACTCATACCTCCATATGGGCGCATTCACAATATATTAATTTGTATATTGATACCCACTATGAATAAATTCGAAGGATTCTTGATAGTTAGTTAATTGCAAATATCTAAACGATAACTACAGATCTATCTACAAAGCCAATCTATTTATGGACATTATCTTCACAACTAGGACCTTAAATGGTAGATACTTTTATCATTAAAACTAATATTACAAATTAAATATAAAATTTTAAACGAAATAAATAGAAAATATTTATGTATGTCATAATTTATTTTGCACTTTAAAATATCAATAACTTTAATAATTAATTAGAATTAATAGTAAATGTATTGAAATAATTATTAAAATTATCGAACTTACTAAATTATATCTATGTTATTTTAGAAAATATTTTATAAAAATTTTAAATAAAAAAGTTAACTATAACCTTATTTAAAAACAAGATAAACAATGGTTATAGCAACGGGTTGATTAATGTAGATAACGTTTTCTATGGGCATTTGACTCTCTTGCGTATTTAATAAT
Organism: Paraclostridium ghonii; assembly: GCF_023653455.1. Lineage (GTDB taxonomy): Bacteria > Bacillota > Clostridia > Peptostreptococcales > Peptostreptococcaceae > Paraclostridium > Paraclostridium ghonii. Next base: position 1,452 of record NZ_JAKEDR010000114.1, on the reverse strand, counting down.
ATTAATAATATCTATTGACATTATATATAATCAAATGTTTATATGTATATTAGATGAATTTTAAGAATTCTATCAATAAATACATTGCATAAAGGGGAATACTATCATGAACAGCGATAACGTAGTATTAGCAAGAAATACAGAAAATGCTCCAAAAAGTTCTTTATATTCACAAACTGTAGCTTTTTCTCATTACAATAATTTTTCAGCTCAATTACCTATTGATCCAAAATCTGGTGAATTAGTAGCTGGTGGTATAAAAGAGCAAGCTGAACAGTGTTTTAAAAATATAAAGGCAATTGTAGAAAGCATCGACCATGTTATGAGCGATGTGGTTAGAATAACTGTATTCGTTAAGGATATTAAAGACATTGATGCTGTAGACGAAGTTTATAAAACATTCTTCTCAAACTATGTCCCTACACGTACGGTAGTTGTAGTTAAAGCTTTACCTATGGATGCTTTAGTTCAAGTTGAAGCACTTGTTTCAAATGCTGAAGGTACGATTCCAAACGCACCACAAACAGCAAACCTTATAAAACTTACAAATAATACAGCAAATGCGCCAACAAGTAATCTATCTACGCAAACTGTAGCCTTTTCTCATTACAACAATCTTTCAGCTCAATTGCCTATCGATCCAAAATCAGGTAGAGTTGTAGCTGGTGGTGTGAAAGAGCAGGCTGCACAGTGCTTAAAGAATATTAAGGCAATTTTAGAAAGTATCGACGTTCCTTTTGACGATATTGTTAAAATTAATATATTCCTTAAAAATCTTTCGGATATTGAAGCCGTAAACGAAGTTTATACAACATTTTTCCCAGACTCGGCTATCGCTAGAGCCGTAGCCTATGTACCTGCACGTACAACAGTTGCAGTTGAAGATTTACCTATGGATGCTTTGGTACAAATTGAAGCTGTAGTGTCACACGGAGACGGTACACCTCCACAAGCTGTTGAAGACAGACATGGATTGATTATAGAAGCAAACAATACAGAAAATGCTCCAAAAAGTTCTCTACATACACAAACTGTAGCTTTTTCTCATTATAATCATCTTTCAGCTCAATTACCTTTAGACCCAAAAACTGGTGAAATGGTAGATGGTGGTGTTAAAGAGCAGGCTGAACAATGTTTAAAAAATATCAAGGCAATTGTAGAAAGTGTTGATCATGTTATGGACGATGTGGTTAAAGTAAATATCTTCCTTAAAAATATCGAAGATATTGATGCTTTAGATGAAGTTTATAAAACATTCTTCCCAAGCGGAGTTCCTGCAAGAAGAATAGTTGGAGTATCAGCTTTACCTAAAGATGCTTTAATTCAAATAGATGCAGTTGTATCAAACGTTGAAGGTACACCGCCACAAGTATAATAAGTATTTATTTTTAAATACAGGAACTATCAAAGTTACCTGTTAATATCGATGGTGAATTTAAAAGCATATATGAT